>JBEIUO010000513.1:0-3025 GCA_040374335.1 Phycisphaeraceae bacterium | reverse complement strand
GGAGGCAGTCATGCGCGTAGAACGGGAACTGATGCGGGGCGCGGGACCGGTCGCGGTGCTCAAGCTGCTCCAGCGCGGCGAGAAGTACGGCTACGAACTCGTCGAGGAACTCAACGCCGCGAGCGGCGGCGTCCTGGCCATGGGGCAATCCACCCTCTACCCGATGCTCTACAACCTCGAGGCCAAGGGCTACATCGAAGGCCTCTGGCGCGAGGCAGACTCCGGACGCGACCGCAAGTACTACAGGCTCACCGCCAAGGGCAAGAAGAAGCTCGCAGAGGAAACGGCCCAGTGGCAGGCCGTCGCGAAAGCGATGACCGGGCTCGGCGTACTCGACCCTTCGTCCCCCGCGCGGGCCGGGGGTGTGGCATGAGTTCCACCATATCGGCAGAGGACGATGCCCCATGTCGTGGCGGCAACTCACCGGCGGAGGTCGTCGCCGCATCGGGGCTGCCCCTCGAGCTCGGGAATCTCGTTCTCGGAGTCACCGGCAAGTGCAAACTGTGGAAGCGAGAACGCACCGAAGTCGCACGCGAGCTCTGCTCCCACTTTCGCGAAGGGCTCGAAACCGGTGCCACAGCCGACTCCCTCGCCAGCGCCTTCGGCGAACCCGAACGCACCGCGGCATTGATCACCCGCTCGCGCAAACGACTTCGGCCGCTGTGGTGGCGCGCAGGTCGCCAAGGGCTGCGCGGCACACGCGTACTCTTCGCCACACTGCTCCTGGTGTATGTCGTCCTCGCCGCGCGGTTCTTCTGGCGCTCGCCGAACGTGGCGAGGAACTTCACGAACGAGCTGAATGCGCAGGTGCTGGCGTCAAAGTCCGAAGATCGCGCCTGGCCGCTCTACATCCGGGCGCGAATCGAGTTCGGTGCTTTGCCAGACTTCATGCTCAACTCCGACCACCCGGATCCCCGGCGGGTTGGCGAGCCCGGCTGGGAGCAGATGGCCGCATGGCTCGACGCGCACGAAGGAGCCATGGAAACGCTCCGCGACGCCGCGCGAAAGCCCATGCTGGGGTACGTACTCCGGTCGACGATGGACCCGGAGCTCGCGAGAGCCATGGAACTCACCACGCCGAACTACAAGCACGACCCGAGTTCCGAAGTGGAATCCGAGAACCCCATGCTCATCGGCGTGCTCCTCCCGCACCTCGGAGAGATGCGGAAGTTCGCACGCTGGATCGCCGCGGACGCGAATCTGGCGCTGGCTCGCGGCGATGCCGAGCGGTACCTCGCGGACGTCCGAGCATTGCTGGGAATGGCTGAGCAAACCCGTCAAGGACGCTTCCTCATCAGTGATCTCGTGGGCCTGGCCATCGCCAACCTGACCTTCTCGACGGTCCTCGAAACGGCAACGGCCGGCCCCGTCCTGAGCGACCGTCAGTTGCACGACTTGACGCACGATATCTCGGCGTTCGCGAGCGGACGCTTCACGCTCGACATGACCTCCGAGACGATGATGGTCGAGGACATCCTCCAACGCTTCTACAGCGACGACGGCAACGGCGATGGGTACTACATCGGCGGGTCGCGGATGGAGGAGCTCTACGCGGAGTGGGGAATCCAAAAGCCGAAAGCGATGGCACTTCTGACCGCGATTCAACCGGTCCAGAGCGCGGTGATGCCCTCTCGCAGGGAGATCAACGAGCGCGTCCGGCTCTTCCTCGATGCCGCCGCCGCAGACGACGCTATTCCACCGTGGCAGCACGCCGAACGCACGAGCGACGTGGCGTACGCCCAGATGATGAACTCCGGGCTCTACCTCGCGGTCCCGTTCCTCAGTTCGCTCATGAATGGACAAGATGACGGCCCAATGCACCGCAGCTTCGGCGACCGAGACAGAGTGGAAGGACTGCGATCCGCAGTTCTGGTCGCACTCGCGATCGAGTCGTACCGGCGCGAGCACGGCGCATGGCCCGCAGACTTGGCCGCCCTGGTGCCCTCACACCTCCCTCGCGTGCCACTGGATCCTTTCGACGGCATGCCGATGCGGTACAAGGCCCCATCAACCCCAGACGCTCGTCCCCTGCTCTACTCAGTCGGCGCCGACGGCATCGACGCCGGTGGTCTCCTCACGACCACGAAGGGTGATCGGTCGGCCGTGAGTCGCTTCCCGACTCCAGTCCCCGCCACTGGCGATCAAGCACCAAAACCGCCAACGGGCTACTGAATCCTCTGGCCCGTGCCGCCCGAGATCACCGACCCCCCCAACTAAGCCCCCTTTCCGCCCCGCGCAGGTCCTCTAACCCCCCACTCCCTACAGGCCAACGCCGCTTGCAGCGATTTCGCTTGCGTCCTTCAAGTCACGAGGCATGCTGTATCTCGGTGCGTCGCGTTCGCCGCGAGGACGAGGCACGGCGCGCAGGGACATTCGAAGAAAGGGCCCCCCAATGCTCTCGCTTTCCGCAGTCGTTCTGTCTGTTGCGCTGGCCGGACCGCACACGCCCGGTTTCTCCCACGGCGGCCAACGCGCCCTCGCGACACCCCGCGCCTTCCCGACAGGCATCGCCGACAGCGTCCGCCGCCCAGGATTCAACGGCCGCTTGTACGTCACCATGTCCTCGCCCGGACCCGTCACCTACCACTACCCCACCGGGTCAAACGCCGAGGCCTACGGCGCGGCCGGCATGGACGACGCTCGAGTCCTCGCCCGAGTCGGCACCGAAGTCGTCGGCTTCAGCCCGTGGGTCGCATTCGATGGCGACGGGATGAAGCGCTACGAGTCCGCACGCCAGGAATGGCTAAAGGAACACGGCTTCGTCGGCGGCGTGCGCACATTCGTGAACGACGCCCACCTCGCCAACCACATGCCCATCCACGCGATGGCCTCCTCGGACTCCTCCGAACCCGTCGCAACCAAGAAACGCAAGATCGAGCCCCGCGCCATCATCGAAATCTCGCCCGACGTCCCGCGCTTCCGCAAGCGCATGGAAGTCCGCGTCATCCGCGACGGGGAACACCTCGCACGCGCAGACCGGCCCGTCGTGCGCGTCGTCGACGACGCCTCCCGAGTAGCATCGAAG
>JBEIUO010000648.1:0-2427 GCA_040374335.1 Phycisphaeraceae bacterium | reverse complement strand
GTGGTGCGGCTGCAGGAACCGCTTCACCTGCCCAAGCTCGCCCATCAACTCGTCGTTGACGTGCAAACGTCCCGCCGTGTCGAGGATCAGCGTGTCCACACCCGCCTTCCGCGCCGCCTCCAGCGCGCGTCGACACACATCCACCGCCACACCCACCGCCTTGCCGTACGCCGCGACCTTGTCCGGCTCCCCGTAGAACTCCACCTTCGCCCCGCCCTGCATGTCATCCCGAACCTGCCGCGCGACCGTCTCCAACTGCTCCACCGCCGCCGGCCGCTGCAAGTCCGCCGCCGCGACCATCACGCTCCGGCCACGCTTCTTCAGGTACGCCGCCAGCTTGCCGCACGTCGTCGTCTTGCCCGACCCCTGCAGACCGCACATCATCACGATGGTCGGCCCCGGGCTCATCTTCATGATCGCCGATTCAGCCTCCACGCCAGGCTGCGGCATCTGCGGCATCAGGCTCTCAAGCGCACTCTCGCCCGGCTTGGCCTGCCGCGGCTCACCGCCGAGGAACTCGATCAACCGGCGGTGGACAACCCCGATCATCTCCTCGCCCGGCCGCAGGCTGTCCGTTACCCGACTGCCAACCGCGTCCTCCAGCACCTTCGCGCAGAACTCGTCCGCGACCTCGACGTTGACGTCCGCCTCGAGCACCGAGGCACGGACGTCCGACATCGCGTCGCGGACGTTCTTCTCGGAGATCTTGTCCGTCCCCGAGAGCTTGCGGAAGAGGCCACTGAACGACTGTGTAATGCGGTCAAACATGCGACCCACAGCGTAGGACGGCCACCTCCCCCCACGCGACCGCTCCCCCGCTTCTCCTAACGCCCCCGGGGGCTCTCGCCCACTCCCTCCGCCGTCTGGTGCACCTGCGCCTCCCCACCCAGCAGCGTCGGCCGCACCGCGTACACCTCGTACCGTCCCCCCTCTACCGCCACGAAAATCAGCACCGAATCCCCCTTGGGCAACGCCACCCCGCTCAACTCCACCGTTCTCTCCCCCCGCCCAGTGAAGTTCACCCCGACCTTCCCCTCCACCAACTCAAGCCGAAGGCTCAAATCCCGCCCCACCGCCGCGTGCGCCTTGTCCGTATCCGCCATCCGCACCTGCGCTTCCTGCCCCGCCTCCGTCACCACCGCCGGCACCGCTGTCACGCTACCCCCCGCGTGCTCCCGCAGCGAGTCCATGATCCGCAGCACCACCCCATCGCTCGCCGCCACCGCCCACGCCTCCTTCACCCGCTCCCGCGAGCCCGGGTCATCCGGCCCCACCCGCAGAACCCCACCCGCATCCTTCGTCACCAGCAGCCGTCGAACCCCTTCCCCCGCCGCGTCCGCCAGCGGCTTTGTGTCCGGCGCCGCCCATGACGTCGCAGTCATGATGTTCACCATCGTCAGAAACTGCACCGCTGCCCCCTCCGCCCGCACCTCCGCCGCCCGCGGCACCACCGTCGGCTGGACCACAATCGTCCGCGCCGCCTCCCCCACACCCCCAACCATGTAGATCAACACCATGCCCTCCGGCACCACGTGCAGCGATCGCGAATCAATCGCCTCCCGCCCCGCACCCCGCTCGCGATACCGCAGCTTCATCGACACGCCCCCAGGCTCCAGCTGCGCCTCCACCATGACCTCAATCCCCTCGGTCATCTCCCCATCCGCCGTCTCAGCACCCACCATGATCCGCGCCGGCTGCCCCTCCAGCACGCGAATCCGCGGCGACGAAAGCGTCGAGGCCTCAACACCAGGCTTCTCCAGAATCTCGAACGCTGCTTCGCTCGACATCACCACCTGCGACTCGCTCCCCTCCGGCTGTTCCACGATCGATCCGCGTATCAACTGAAACTGCATGTCGATCACGTCCTTCCCCGCCACCTCATCAGCGCTCGCCGCTCCCCCACCGCGCGCCGACCCCTCGCCCGCGCACGCCGCCAACAGCAACCCCGCGCCCAACACCGCGAGCGCCTGCCCAACGCCCGACCACCGCCGCCGCTTCGCCAGCGCCGCGATCCGACCCCGAACGCCCGCGCCAAACGCCAACGAGGTCCCCCCGCTCACGCCAGCCGCACGCGCCGAAACCACCAGCAACGCCTCGCCGTACCCGCGAGCATCCCCACCCGCCACCGTCGCTTCGTCGCACGCCTGTTCCATGAGTGTCCTCACCCTCGCCGCAGCGAGCCAGATCGCAACCACCGGCCAACACAACACGCACGTCGCACGCACACCCCACGCCACCACCGGATCCCCACGCTTCACGTGCCGGATCTCGTGCCGCTCCACCCACTCCGCTCGCCCCTCACCCACGCTCCTCGCAAGCCCCTCCGGCACCACCACCCGAGGCTTGAGCACACCTGCCACCAACGGCCCCAGCCGCTTGTGCTCGACGATCAACACGCCCTCCCGCACCCGTTCCCCCAGGCTCCCC
>JBEIUO010000206.1:0-5425 GCA_040374335.1 Phycisphaeraceae bacterium | reverse complement strand
CTGCGTTCCTGCTTGGGGTCGGGCTGACGATGATCCCGCGGGAGAAGAGCGAGCCGTTCGTGAAGGTGTCGGAGGCGATCTCGGAGGGGGTGATGGCGCTGGTGCGGATCATCATGGCACTCGCACCTCTGGCGGTTTTCTGCCTCGTCACGCAGTTTGTCGCGGCGGTGGGTGTGGGCGCGCTCAAGAGCGTGCTGGTGTACTGCGCCTGCGTGATCGGGGGACTGGGGATCGTGCTGCTGATCGAGTACCCGCTGCTGATGCTGCTGATGACCAAGCGTGGGAACAAGGTGGGATACCGGCGGTTCTTCCGGGCACTGGCCCCGGCCCAGACGCTGGCGTTCTCGAGCAGCAGTTCGAGCGCGACGCTGCCGGTGACGATCCAGTGCGCCCGCGACCGGCTGGGGGTACCGGACGACATCGCGAACTTCGTGTGCCCGATGGGGACGACGCTGAACATGGACGGCACGTCCTTGTACCAGGTGATCAGCGTGCTCTTCCTTGCGCAGCTCTACGGGATCGATCTGACGTTCTCGCAGCACATCACGGTGGGCGTGATGGCGGCGGTGATCTCGGTGGGGATGCCTGGTCTGCCGGGTGCGAGCGTCGCGATGATGGCGATCGTGCTGGAATCCGTCGGGGTGCCGACGGAGGGGATCGCGATCATCCTGGCGGTGGACCGCGTGCTCGACATGGCCCGTACCATCGTCAATGTCTCGGGCGACGCGGTGGCCTGCGTTGTCGTCGCCGGGAGCGAGGGTACACTCGCCCGTGAGGAAGACGTTCTCGAGAAGTGAATCCCGTTCAACGCAACGCCCGAAGGAACACCCCGTGAAGACCCCACTCGCACTCGTTCTCGTCTCCCTCATCGCCCCCACCGCGTTCGCGCAGGAGGACGCGAAGGAAGCACCCGCGGAGCAGCCGGCCGGCAAGATCGAGGCGGAACTGACGATCCAGGGGTTCGCGGTCGGCGGCGCGGACTTCGACGGCAACAACGGCGACGTGGGTGTTTCGAACGCGGGCGCCGAGCTCAGCGTGGATATCCCCGCCGGTGAACGCGGGACGCTCTCGCTGAGCCTCGGGTCGGCGTGGTCGTTCTACGACTTCGGCGGCGACGCGGGCTTCGGCGCATCCGAGCCTTGGGAGGACGTCGTCCTGTACTCCACAGGCGCGCGGTACTCGCGCGAGGTCAACGACGAGTGGGGCTGGTTCACGGGCGGATTCGTCGCCTCCTCCGGGGAGCAGGATGCGGACTTTTCCGCGACCATCACCGGTGGTGCGTACGCGGGCGCCTCGTACGCCCCCAGCGCGAAGTTCCGCATCGCCTTCGGCCTCGGCTACGCGACCCGCCTTGAGGACGATGGCTACGTGATCCCCATCATCAACTTCAACTGGAAGCTCGCCGACCACTGGACCCTGTCGACGGACACGCAGGCCCAGGACGCGGGCATCAAGCTCGCCTACCAGGCGTGCGACTCCGCCTCGATCTTCCTGTCGGGTGGGTACCTCTTCCGCGAATACCGGCTCAACGAAGACGGCGCGACCCCCGACGGCGTCGGACGCGACTCGGGGATCCCCATCGCCATCGGCACCGACTGGTCCATCTCGTCTCAGGTCACCCTCAGCATCCGTGGCGGCATGCTCTTCGCCCGCGAGTTCGAGCTCGACGACGAGAACGGCCAGGAGCTGCAGGAACTGGACGCGGACGCCGCCCCGTTCCTGACGGCGGCGCTGCGGTTCTCATTCTGAGTCCGCGGCCTCACCCTCATCTCGAAAAGTCTCAAGCCCTCGGGCGTGTCCGGCCGATGCGCACCCCATGGGAGTCTTTGGCACAGGCCCCGGTCAGCCAATCTCCGGCCTCCCGCCGGCGAATCGTGACCGCCAGCCGCAGAAACGCGAACAGCCGAAGGACCAGAAAAAGGACCAGCCCCACCGGGAGGACGACCACGTCGAGCTCTCGACGCCGGCGGTTCCTCACGACAAGTCCCAGCCTGCACCCGGCGCAGCACCCAAGCCCAACCGGGCCCACATCGACCTTCAGGGTTAGCCGCTAGGCAGCGGCAGCCGGAGCCGGCACCGGTGGCGTCGCGGCCTTGCGCGGGTCCGTGCGTCGGCACTCTTCCAGCGTCCGCATGACTTCGAGCAGCAGCCGCTGGTCCTGGTCGCGACCAACGAGCAGCCCGCTGCCCTGCATGTCCTCGGTGATGTCCTCACGCATGAACTTCAAACGTTCGCCGGACATGGACGAGGCGGCCATGCACAACCCCGCCGCGAGACGCCCCACGGCGAGGGGCGCGTTGAGGTCCATCGTCATTTCGGCCTTCAGGAACGTGTACGGATCGGTGCCCGGCAGGGCTTCGCGACCGGCGAGGTGGCGGTCGGCCCGCCGGATCGCCTCGAGACCGGCGACATCGTCGTAGCAGGCGAGCCGTGCGGCGGCAAGACGCAGCAGAACCTCGGTTTCCTCGCCCGCCATCGCGGCGCAGGACTCGATGCCCGCGCGACGGACCTGGTCGGTCATCACCGCGCCGCTGGTGGTGAGCCACGCGCTGACGAGGCGTGCCGCGGCCTTCATGGTCGTGGTCGGCCGCAGCGTTCGCGACTGCATGGAGACGTGCTGCATGAGACTGGCGACAGACTGGGCGAACTGCTCGGTGTGCGGCCTCCACTCGCGAACGGCGTTGGCGGACTCGCGCGGGCGGATGCAGGGGTGGCGGCCGTCGACGCGGTCGCGGAGCGTGAGCCGCGTCGGCCAGCGGCTGCTCCACGCGGCGCAATCGATGAGCGCGCGGACGAACTCGGGCTGATCCGCCGAGGTGATCGAGCAACTGAGGCGTTCGCAGTCGAGCTGGAGCGGGAAGACCGCGGCGTACGAGAGCGGACGCTCGCTGCCCCAGTCAAACCACGCGGCCTCATGGCCATGGGGGATGAGCGTGGTGAGCTCGATCTGCTCGTCGTCGCAGACGCGGAGCATCGCGTCGAGGCGGTGGCGTTCCTGAGCGACGTCGCTCTGATCCTCGGGGATCTCAAGCCACAGCATCATGGAGTTGTCACCCGCGTCGTGCAGGGCCTCGGCCCACGCACCGGGGTTCACGACGCCGATACGCAGGGGCTTGGTGGGCCACTGAAGGCGGTCGACAGCCTTCGTGACGGCTTCCCCCGCGGCGCCGTCCTCACCGACGGAGGCACCGCCGGTGATGAGACCGCCGGCGAAATCCGCGGCGGCGGCCGAGGCGGAGAGCAGGAGCCCGAGGGTTCGAAGACCGGCGAGGTTCACCGGGTCGTTCGGCCAGTGGTCGGGCAGGGCGGAGAAGGGGCGCTGTGAGTTGGGTCCACGCATCGCGCCGAGCATCGGCGGTTGTGGGGTGATGCTCGCACCCGAGGCGGAAGGAGAGGGCGAGGGAGGTCCAGCCGCGCGGACAGCGCGGTCTGTGCGAACCGGATCGGACCTTGGAGGTTCTCGGGCCGGGGCTCAGCCCTTAAAGAACCGCACGAAACCGTGGATCGTGGTCGCTCGTCCGATGGCGGCAATGGACTCGGTCAGGGGGATGTGCTTGGGGCACACCTGAACGCAGTTCTGAGCGTTGCCACAGTCGGCCACGCCGCCGGGGCCCATCAGGGCGTCGAGGCGTTCGCTCTCGAGCTGCGCGCCGGTCGCGTGCAGGTTGAAGAGGCGGGCCTGGCTGATCGCGTGGGCGCCGACGAACGACGTGTCCCACTTCTTCTCGTCGGGCTCGACCTGGAACTGCGGGCACGCCTCGAGGCAGCAGCCGCAGCTCATGCACTCGGAGAGCTTGTACCGCGTCTCTTGGTCCTTGCCCTGCTCGCGCGGACCGGCGCCGAGGGAGTAGGTTCCGTCGATGGGAACCCAGGCCTTCACGCGCTTGAGGTTGTGGAAGAGACGAGCGCGGTCCACCCACAGGTCGCGGATGACGGGGAACTTGCTCATCGGCTCGAGCGTGATCTCGTCGCCTTCGCCCGGGGCGTAATCGTCGATCAGGCAGGAACAGCTCTGGCGGGCCTTGCCGTTGATGACCATCGTGCACGCGCCGCAGACTTCTTCGAGGCATCCGCTGTCCCACACGACCGGTGTCGTGCGCTTGCCGTCGACGGTGACGGGGTTCGCCGCGATCTGCTGGAGCACGGAGATCACGTTCGCGCCGCGCTCGACGGTGACCTTGAAGGTCTCCGTGCGCGAGGGCTTGCCGGGGCCTTCGCACCGCTTGACCGTGATCCGGACCGTGCGGCCGGGCTTGGCGAGATTCCGCTTGCTGGTGGTGGTTGTCATGGTGAATCTCTCAAACGGAAACCGGCTCGGCCTTCTTGGGGGCCTCGGACTTCTTGCCGTAGGTTCTGGCGGTGGGCTTGATCAGGGCCGCGTCGATCGGTGCGAACTCCAGCTTCGTTTCGCGACGCGCACCATCGAAGATGCACTTGGTGGTTCTCATGAACTGGTCGTCGTTGCGGTCCGGGAAGTCCGTGCGGTAGTGGGCCCCGCGGCTTTCACGCCGCTCGATGCTGCCCATCGCGATCGCGTCCGCGATCGTCAGCATGTCACCCACCGCTCGCATGAAGCCCAGCGACTGGTTCGTCCACGCCGCGGCGTCGCCCAGCGAGGCACCGGCGAACCGGTCCTTCAGTTCGCCGAGCTTGGCCTGGCACTGCTTGAGGCGGCCTTCGCTCTTCACGACGGTGCACGCGGCGGTCATCTCGACGCCGAGTTCCTTGTGGATCACGTACGGGTTCAGCTTGTCGTCGGTGGACTTGCCGACCGTCGCGAGCAGCTTCTTGACCTTCGCGTCCTCGGAGTTCACCGCCGCGTCGTACGCGGTCTGCGGCGCATCGGCGGCGGTCGCCTTGGCGTTGCGCACGTGGTTGACGACCGAAACGCCGCAGAAGAGCCCGTCGAACAGGCACGACAGCAGCGCGTTCGCGCCCAGGCGGTTCGCGCCGTGGTAGGCGAAGTTCACCTCGCCGAAGGCGTAAATGCCCGGGATGTTCGTCATCATGTTGAGCGGGTTGCCGTAGTCCATGCCCTGGCCGACCGCCGAGCCGATCGGCGCGGTGGTTCCGCTCTCGTGCTTGGTGCGGGGATCGCCGGGGTTGTAGCTGCCCTTGACGAACTGCGTCCACAGGCCGCCCATGCTGTAGTGCACGGCGGGGAAGATCTTCATCGGGTTCGTGTACGGATCCTCGCCGGCGAACTTCGAGTAGATCTCGAGGATGCCCTCGAGCTTCTTCTTGAGGTACTCCGCGGGCTTGTGGGTGAGATCCAAGTAGACCTGGTTCTCGCCGGAGACGCCCATCCCGTCGTTCACACACACCGAGAAGATCTCGCGGGTCGCGATGTCGCGGGGAACGATGTTGCCGTACTTGGGGTACCGCTCCTCGAGGAAGTAGTACCGCTCGGCCTCGGGGATCTCCT
>JBEIUO010000090.1:0-7429 GCA_040374335.1 Phycisphaeraceae bacterium | reverse complement strand
TCGTGATCAACGAGCTCGATATCCGCAACGTCACCGTCACCATCGACGCGCTCGGCGGCCCGAAGGCCGTGAGCGAACTCACCCGCGTAATCATCCCGATCGACGAGATCAAGCTGACGAACGTCGGGAAGACGGGCGACGGCGTCGCGGGCACCGGAGTGACGATGTCCGAACTCACCAGCCTCGTGGTGACCGCGGTGCTCAACGCCGCCACGGAGAAGGGCGGCCCGCTGATCCCCTCTGATCTCCTGGGCGACCTTCAGGGCAAGCTGAGCCTCATCGGAACCGACGGCCTCAACATGTCCGTGATCGCCAACACGCAGGGAACAGTCGAAGAGCTGGGCAAGAAGCTCGGAGATCAGGCGGGCAAGGCCGTCGACGACGCCGCCAAGAAGGCCAACGAAGCCGTCCAAGGCGCCGCCGACAAGCTCAAGGGCCTGATCCCGGGCAAGAAGTGACCCGCGCGGTCACGAGTACCCGGGCACCCACTGCGTTTCGGCGATGCGCGCGACCAAGTCGTCGCGGTCCATCGGCTCCGCCAGCCGCTCCCTGATCGCTTGGTTCGCCACAGCCAGCGCAATGTGCCGTGCAACCGTGCGAAGCTCTCCCAGTCGCGGCAGGAGCGGCGCGTTCCGATCCGTGAGCGTGGGCGACCGCTCCGCGAGGGCTCTCGCGGCGGCCAAGAGCATGCCGTCCGAAACTCGGCGGGCCCTGCACGCGGCGATGGCGAGGCCGACCGCGGGGAAGATGTACACGTTGTTGCACTGCGCGAAGGAGATCGTCCGGCCGCCGTCGTTGATCGGGGCAAAGGGCGATCCCGTGGCAATCAGGGCCCGACCCTCGGTCCACTTCATCAGGTCCGCTGGGGTCGCCTCAGCCTTCGCCGTGGGGTTTGAGAGCGGAAAGATAATGGGCCGCGGCGTCTTGCGGGCCATCTCGCGAACAACAGGTTCGGTGAACGCACCCGGAAGCGTTGACAGCCCGATGAGGATCGTCGGTGAAGTCGACGCCACCACCTGCTCGAGCCCCACGATCCCCGCCGCCGATCTGGGCATCGCGGTCAAGCGGTCCGACTGCTGCGCGAACGCCCGCTGCTCCGCCGAGAGATCCGTGCGATCCGTGTGCAGCACGCCCCCGCGGTTCACGATCCAGAACCGCGAACGCGCTTCCTTCTCGCTCAGACCGTCTTCGACCATCGCGCGGCACAGGTAGTCCGCGACCCCGATGCCCGCGGACCCAGCCCCGAGCATCACGATCGTCTGGTCGCGCAGCGGCCGACCAGTGACCGCGATCGCGCCGAGGATCGCGCCCAACGCCACCGAGGCCGTTCCCTGAATGTCGTCGTTGAAGCTGAGCACGTCGTCCCGGTACTTGTTGAGCAGCGTGTACGCGATGCTGTTCGGGAAGTCCTCCCACTGGATGCAGGTTCGCGGCATCGCGGCCTTCACCGCGCGGACGAAGCGATCAACGAACTCGAAGTACTCGTCTCCAGAGATGCGCTCGTGCCTCCAGCCGAGGTACAGAGGGTCCTTCAGTCGATCCGCGTTGTTCGTCCCGACATCCAGAACGATCGGCAGGGTCCGCTCGGGCCGGATGCCGCCAATCAATGTGTAGAGCGACAGTTTCCCGATCGGGATGCCCAACCCCCCCACTCCCTGGTCCCCGATGCCCAGGATGCGGCCGCCGTCCGTCACGACGATCACATCAATCTCGTCCCCGTACCGATTCGCGAGAATCTCGGGGATCCGCTCGCGCAACGGGTACGACACGAACAGACCGCGGGGCCGGCGGTAAATCTGGCTGAACTGCTCGCACGCCGCCGCGACAGTCGGCGTGTAGACGATGGGCATCATCTCTTCGATGTGGTCCAGGAGCAGGCGGTAGAAGAGGACCTCGTTGGTGTCCTGGAGGGCGCGGAGGTAGATGTGCTTGTCGAGGGGCGTCGTGCGGGACTCGAACGCCCCGTAGGCCCGAGCGGTCTGCTGCTCGAGGGTCTCGATCTGGGGCGGCAGGAGCCCGAGGAGGCCCAGCTCGAGGCGCTCAGACTCCGAGTAGGCGGTGCCCTTGGTACGGGTTGGGTTGTCGAGCAGCGAGTGACCACGGCGGCGCGACAGGGGCGACGAGCAGGAAGAGCTTTGCATAGTTTGACCCTTTGGTCGGGGGTCTCGTCCGGGGGAGTGCGCCTCGGGGGCGGGACCGACGCGCAACTCTAGGCACCGGGAAGTTGCTGACGACGTGCCCTTACCCCCGGAACCGCCCCACTTTCACGCTTACCATGGCCCCATGACTGATCGCATCAACGTTCTTCTGGTCGGCGGCGGTGGCCGCGAGCACGCCTTGGCCGTCAAGCTCCGCCAGTCGGCGCGACTGGGAGATTTGTGGATCGCCAACCCGGAGAACCCGGGGCTCGCCGCCCTCGGCAAGTCCGCGGATGTTCCGGTCAACGTGCGTGAGGCGTACCGAGCCCAGCAGTTCTGCGAGAAGAACAACATCGGCCTCGTCGTGATCGGCCCCGAGGAACCGCTCGCGGAGGGTCTCGCCGACAAACTCGCGACCCCGACCACGCTCGTCTTCGGCCCGACCGCCGAGGGAGCCCAGATCGAGTCGAACAAGTCCTGGGCGAAGGCACTCCTGCGGGCGGCCTCCGTCCCCATCGCCGAAGGCCGGACGTTCACCGACCCTCTCGCGGCTTTCGCCTGGCTCGCGGCCAAGGTGCGCAACGACAAGACCCTGCACGTCGTGCTCGGACCGGTCCGCGACTTCGAATCCGATGACCAGAAGCGTGCGTTTATCGTCAGTCGGATCCCCGACGCCCTCGCCAAGCTCCCGCCATCGTCCGCCGGTCCGGTCGAGGCCCAGGCCCGCGCGCAGACCGTGCTCACGCTCGCCGTGGCCGCGGCGGACACCTACCCGATCCTCGGCGATCGCCGGAAGTACTTCGATCGTCTGCTGCACACCGATGCGACGATCGCCGCCGCGACGAAGGCTCAGATCGGCGGCCTTCCGGTGATCAAGGCCTCCGGGCTTGCCAAAGGGAAGGGCGTGGTGGTGCCCTCGACCTTCGCGGAGGCAATGAACGCGATCGATCAGATCATGATCAAGAAGATCCACGGCGAAGCGGGCAACGAGCTTGTGATCGAGGAGCGACTCGAAGGCCGCGAGCTCTCCGTCCTCGCGATCACGGACGGGAGCACCATCCTCACTCTGCCGAGCTGCCGCGACCACAAGCGACTCGGCGACGGCGACACCGGCCCCAACACAGGCGGTATGGGCGTGATCTGCCCAGGGGAGGAGCTCGACGAGAAGACCATGCACAAGATCGAAAGGGACATCCTGATCCCCACGGTCGACGCCCTCAAGCGTGACGGCATCGCGTATCGCGGGGTGCTCTACGCGGGCCTCATGCTGACGCCCGCCGGCCCCAAAGTGATCGAGTACAACTGCCGCTTCGGCGACCCCGAGTGCCAGGCACTCATGGCCCGCCTCGACAGCGACCTCCTCGAACTCCTCCTCGCGACCGCGCAGGGCAAACTGGAAACGGCCGACGTCCGCTGGAAGCCCGAGGTCTCCTGCTGCGTCGTGCTCGCGAGCCAGGGCTACCCCGAAAACCCCAAGAAGGGCGTTGAGATCAAGGGCATCGAGGATGCCGCGGCAATGCCCAACGTCCGCATCGACCACGCCGGGACGCGCCGTGGCGAAGGCGGGAAGACGGTGACCGGCAGCGGTCGCGTGCTGAACGTGACCGGCCTGGGCGCGACGATGGAAGACGCGCGTCGGGCAGCGTACGCCGCGTGCGACCGGATCAACTTCGACGGCAAGTTCATGCGCAGGGACATCGGCAAGTAACACTCGTCCGGGCGACCGGCGTCACATCCGGGTCACATCGTCTCTAACGATGATCCCGTACCGCTCGCCGGGCTTAGGGCCAAACGCCCACGTCCCGCTGGGCCGCTCGCCCACCGGTCGCGAGACCTCGACCACCAGCGTGTCGTCCGTCGGCGCACCGTCGCGGTACGCCTCGACCGCCGCGAGGACGGTCCGGGGCCAACCACCATCGGGCATGGGCCGGGAACGCGCGACGAGGTCCCTGAGTCCGCGAAGCCCCAGCATCTTGCGGTCTTTGCCTCGGGCTTCAAGGGCACCGTCGGTGTACATCACCAGTGCGTCCCCCGCGACGAACTTCTCGCTGGCCTGATCCGACGTAAACTCACTCTCCGGCACGGCCCCAAGTACCGCCGATGTGCACGGCAGCTCGTGGACCTTTCCGTCCACCGACCGCAGGATCGCTGGCGGATGCCCCGCCGACGCGTACTCCACGAGGTCTCGCACCGGATCAACCCGCACGCACAAGGCCGTCGCGTACACCGAATGCGGCGCGAGCGTCAGGTGTACGTAGCGGTTCAGCAGACGCAACACCTCGCCGGGCGAGACCGACGGGTCTTCGGCGAAGATCCGTTCGAGTTCGCCGTACAGCCTGTTCACCGTCAATGCCGCGGCAACCCCGTGACCTGTAACGTCCATCAGGATGACGTTGAGCCGCTTTCCCCGACCGTCGGGCGCCGGCAGCTCGCTGGCGTAGAGATAGTCGCCGCCGATCTGCCGCATGGGCTCGTACAGGTAGCGGAACCGGAGCGGCCCGATCGCGATCGGCTTCGGGAACAGGGACTCGTGGATCCGTCTCGCGTCCACGAGTTCTCGCTTCACCTCGCCGTACCGGCGCTGGAAGAACCGCAGCTTGAAGGACTCCATCGAGCGCGTGTACTTCGCCCAGGTGATGAGCAGTCCGGGCACTCCCGCCAGAAGGCTCAGCAGGATGGCTCGAAACTCAACCAGTCCCGCCGCGTGGGCCAGACTGATCTCAACCGCCGCGTTTACGAGCAGGAGCGGCACCAGCGGCGTCACCGCCTGTCGCGGCGTCCAGGGCAGCACCAGGGAGGCCACCGCGTGCGTCCCCAGGATTCCAAACAGCCCCGGTGCGAGAAGCACGCCGGCACGCTGCAGCCAGATCGCCGCCAGCCCGTCCGCGATGATCAGCACGTACGCGAAACGGATCAGGATCGTGGACGAGAACCCCGACCTCCACGCCAGTCCCGCCCCCGCGAGCGCGATCATGGCCACGATGCCGGGCAGAATCCCCACGGTCGGCAGCTGAGCCACCTCGCCGGCCTCACGGGCTACGGCGGGCAGCGCGAGCACGACCAGGTTCAAGACCGCAACGACCAGCGAAAACACCACGAAGCGCCGGCGAACCAGGATCCGGTTCTCGGCTTCGAACTCCGCGTGGAAGTCCGAGCGGTACGGGGAAGTCAGTGCGGGCTCGGTCACGTCGGCATCGTACCGCGCCGGCCGGTTCTTAGCGGATCAGATCCGCCTGCGGCGTTTCCGGGGCCAGCGTCTTCTCGGTGGCCGTGAGGGGCTGCGGCTCCGAGGTGTACGGCACCCCCCTGCCCCTGCTCCGGGGCCGGATCCGGCTCGGCGTAGGCTGTCTTGGGAACCGAGCTCACCAGCCTGAGCTTCAGCCACAGGAAGATCCCGAGGCACACCGCGCACACCCCCAGAAAGGTGTAGAAGGGGCGTCGGTTCGTGTCATCGGGCGACGATGTAAAGTCGGGCATGTCTCGGTCTCGCGTAACGTTGGGAGGTCCTTAACCCCCGGGTACCCCGATCGGCTCGGCCGCGTCGAGGTCCCGAACCAAGGCCACCGTGCATCTCCCGGTGTACGCCTCAACGGCCACCCGGTACGTCTGTCGGTTGCCCGCGATCTCAATCCACTGCGTTCCTGCCGAACTCCCGTCCGCTAGGCTGATCGGGCTGCCCATCTCATCAAACACCAGCTGGCGGTCGTTCATCTCCGCGTCGCTGAACCGGGCGAATCCGAAGATCTCCCCGTCGATCCGCTGCCGCCCGATCACGTCGTTCTCGACGTCCAACTCGTTCCCCGTCACATTCGCCATCAGGTAGCTGCTCTCCTCGTCGGCGATTGTGAACTGGATCCCGCGGCTGCGCTGGAACGCGATCGCGTCCGACTGCGTCACCGTGATGTCAGCCACCAGAGTCCGCACCGCGCCCTGCAGCCGCAGCGTGTCGGTCTGCCCGAACGACGGAACCAGCAACGCCCCGGCAATGCCCAGGATCGTCACCACCACCAGCATCTCCACGAGCGTGTATCCGCGCCGGATTCGCTGTTGACGGATCATTGTGTTCATCCCCACTCCCAACTCCCGACCCACGCCCACGAGACCCGGTCCTCAGCGGCTCGGATCCTCCTGGCGAGGCATCTCCGTCACCTTCACGCTGATCCCCTTGCCGATCGTCGCGTCCAGACGCTCGACCTTCGACTGGAGCGTCCGCAGTTCCGCGATGATCTGCTTCCGTTGCTCGGCCGCCGAGATGCGACCGTTCTCCTCGTCGCCGCCCGGCTGGGCCCATGCGGAACTCGCCACGCTCGGATTCGATGACAGCGTGTCGAACGCGATCACACCCAGAGAGGCGGCGATCGCGGTCAGCAGGACATTCGTGTACAGCCGGCCGGTCTGAGGAACCTGATGATCAACCTTCATCGCGAAGTCTCCAATACCGGGACGTGCTGCGCCCCGCTTCAGGTTCCATCGACCGTCCCCACCCATCGCATGAGCAGAGCCCAGCCGATCCCGCCACTCACGGACGCGCGTATGCCTCGTCCACACTGTTGAAAGAGCCCGCCCACACGTTCCCCGTCGGGGCGTGATACACCCAGGCGTGGTCCGTCTGGAAGGCCCCATCCGCCGCCGCGCCCAGCGCGACGACCTTCGAGTTGCCGGTACCGATCCATGTGTTCACGGGAGCCTCACGCATGTAGCTCAGCGTGATCAACTGGCCCCACGTGCCTTCTCCCGCGGTCACCTGCGGATACCGGCTTGAGTTCTGGAGGTAGTAGATCGCCAGGGCGGAACGCACCTTCTTCAACTGGTCCAGCGAGGCAACCTGCTGCGCCTCGCCGGTCGCGCTCGCAAACTGCGGTACAACCATCGCCGCGAGGATCCCCAGGATCACCACAACGATCAGGATTTCCACCAACGTGAAGGCGCGTGAAATAGCGTGACGCATTCGTTCCTGCTCCTGCCGCGACGAAACCGCAGTCCTTCGTTCACAAGACCGGCCGGGGCAGTTAAGCCCCGGCCGATTGGTGTCCAAACTTCGATCACATGAGACTTACGGGGTCTCAGGGGTGAGGGCGTCGGTGGACTCGTCGTAGTAGCATGCGCCGAGCACGCCGGTGGCCTGGTCGTAGTGCCAGCCGTTGCCTTCAGCAGCAGCCGCGGCAACCGTGGTGCTGCCGTTGAACGGGTTCTTCGGGGCGGACTTGCTGGAGCCGTCCGTGAAGTCGCCGTCCGCGTGGGGGGCGATCATGACGTCCCAGCCGTCCGCGACGAGGTCAGGGTCCTGACCG
>JBEIUO010000329.1:0-4116 GCA_040374335.1 Phycisphaeraceae bacterium | reverse complement strand
CGACCGGACGGTCTTCCATCATCGGCCGACTCTGGCCGAAATGATGAGCGGGAACCTTACAGACTGGAGGCGAACTCGTCTAGTCGCCGGGCTCGCCCCCAAGCGCCTCCAGTGCGCCTTGAGGTCCCATTTACTCGTAAACCCCTGTGCTGTATAGATTAACGATCTCGATGCCGACGAGGTGTCCGGGATGAAAACTCGGCCAGAAGTGCCGAGTTGGGGTTCTGCAATCGACGGCGAGATCACGCTCGACCCCTCATGGCCGACGCGCGCGGGAGGAGGAACGGCGTTCGGAGGACCCCGAGATCGCTCCTTCCGACGCATCCCGGGTGTCGGCACGGGTTGGATCGAACTCGACAAGCCGCGAAGCGCGTGCCGCCTGCGCCTGGTCTCCGACCGGCCCCGTTCCGATCGCGCGCTGCAACGGAGCCAACAGATCAACCGCCCGTTGGATCGTGCCAACTTTCACAATGTCGCCGACCGCATCGCCCGCAACACCCTCGCCGCGGACGGTCGGAGCACTGATCTTCGCCGACGCCGGCACCAACACCACTCGTGCGCCACGGCGCAGCGACTCGTGTACGCGTTGCTCGAGGTGCGGCACCGTGCGCAGTTCGCCCGTCAGTCCCACTTCACCGATCGCCACGGTTCCCTGCGGGAGCGTACGCTGGAGAAACGCCCCCGCCACCGCGAGAAGTACGGCGAGATCCGCCGCCGGCTCCGCGATCTTGAGCCCCCCGAGCGCCTGCGCGAACACATCTTGATCGGCGAGCCGGAGCCCGCCGTGCTTCTCAAGCACGGCGATCAGCATCGCAAGACGGCTGGAATCGAGCCCAGACGCGCGACGCTTGGCGCTGCCGAGGAAGCCGGTGGCGACAAGCGCATGCACCTCGCCGAGCAGGCAGCGCGTGCCCGCCATCGTGGCGACGAACGCACACCCTGGCGCCGGCGGGCCGCCCGCAAGCGGCACTCGCACTGATTCGATCTCAGCGAGACCATCGCCGCGCATCTCGAAGAGGCCGATCTCCTGCGTGGAACCGAAGCGGTTCTTGACGCCGCGCACGACGCGCACGGCCGAGTGCCGATCGCCCTCGAAGCCGAGGACGACGTCCACGAGGTGCTCGAGCAGCTTCGGCCCCGCGAGGGCGCCTTCCTTCGTCACGTGCCCCACGAGGATCACCGCACAGCCGCTCGATTTGGCGAGGGCCACGAGGTCGAGCGTTGCTCTCCGCAGTTGCGCGATCGATCCGGGCGCCGCGGTCACGTCGGCGCGATGCACGAGCTGAATCGAGTCGACGAGGACGATCGACGCCTTGGCGCGCCGCGCCTGCTCGACGATGCGGGCGACGTTTGTTTCGCCGAGGACGAGCAGCCGCTCGCCGAGCGCCTTCGCGCCACCAGCGCGGACGACCGGCTCGAGCCGCTCGGCGCGCAGCCGCACCTGCTGTGGACTTTCCTCGCTCGAGGCGTAGAGCGCCACGCCGCCCTTCGACGCGATCGACGCGGCGACCTGCATGAGAAGCGTGCTCTTGCCGATGCCCGGGTCACCGCCAAGGAGCATGACCGAGCCGGGCACCACCCCCCCCCCAAGGACGCGGTCGAACTCGCTGATCCCGGTCGCGATGCGCGGAACAGTGGCCTCGGGCACCTCGCCGAGCGCCACCGCGCGACCGATCCCGCCCCGCGCAAGCTGCTCGGCGTCGCCTTCGTCGCCGGTACCCCAGATCGGCGCGGCCCCCGGCTTCGTGGCCTCGACCTCGACCGCGAACTTCTCGAGGCTGTCCCAAGCGCCGCAGTCAGGGCATTTGCCCTGCCACTTCGGGTGGTTCGCGCCGCACTCGCGGCAAAGGAACTCGATGCGTGTCTTTCCCATGGCGGCGACTCTACCGATGCATCGGCCCGAACCCGGATGTTCGGAAAAAGTTTGGTGCAAAAAGAGAGAATCCAAAAAGGAGAGTCCCCGGGCCGAAGTGACCCGGGGACAGGGACGCGTGAAATGAACGAACGCGCGGTGCTTCGAGAGTTGAGCGGGGATGCGGCGAGGCCGCCACCCGATCACAGGATCACGCCCCGCGCTCAACCCCAGTTGCTGAGCAGGGTCGCGAGGTCGCCCGCACCCACCTCGCCGTCGCCGTCGATGTCGGCGTTGCAGGCGCCCTTGCCGCAGGCACCCCACGCGCTGAGGAGATCGGCGAGGTCGGCAGCGTCGACCACGCAGTCGGCGTTGAGATCACCCGGCGTCTCGCAGATCGGGTCGACCGCCCAGACGGACAGCGTGCCCGAGATCTCGTTCGACACCACGACGAGGTTGCGTCCGTTCGGCGACATCGCAGCAGGAATGAAGACCGCGCCCTCGGGGCCGAGGTCGCCGGCGGCGGGGGTATTCGTGGCGACATTGAAATCGCGCGAGTTGACGTACAGCTGGTACTCGGGCGTCGATGGGTTGCTCACGTCGTACGCCATGATGCCGCCGATCCGCTCGAGGCCCACGAAGGCATACGTGCGGCCCGCGATGACACCCGTCGTGATCGCCTCGGGCTCGGGCCCCTTGTCGTCGCTGCGGTTGTCGCGCGTGTTGTTGGTGTTGCTTGCGTTGAAGCGCGTCGGCGACACGACCGCGGTGACCTGCTCGAACTGGTCGCCGCTATCCCAGACGAGCGAGCCATCGGGGCGCCAGATCGCCATCGAGCGCGCGCCGAAGGAGTAGAGCGCGTCGTAGTCGCCGTCGCCGTCGATGTCGCCGCGCGACTTCGTGACGTTCAGCTTGCCGAGCGCGGCATTCGCCTTGAGCGCGGCCGCGTTCGGGAAGACGGTCGGATCGAGCGCAAGCGTCGAGACGCGCGCGGACTCGACGTACGCGGTGTACTCGCGCACGTCGCCCTCGTTCGCACCGAGGATGTACGGCTCGCCGTTGACGGTGAGGAGCGCGATCGAATCGGGCTGGTACATGCCGAACACAGGCCAGTTGGCGATGAAGTTGCCGCCGTCCACGTCGCTTGGGTCGAGCGCGTTTCCAGCGACCGAGTGGTCCTTCACGCCGAGCCACTTCAGCTGCGTGAACTGGAGCGTGACGAGATCGAGGGTCGCCATCGCGTTCGACTCCTGGCAGGTCACGAAGGCCTTCGTGCTGTCGGCGGAAATGGCGATGTACTCGGGCTCGAGGTCGACGGCGAGCGACGCCGCCGGGCCGATCGCGATGATCTGCGGGTCGATCGCGCTTGGCGCAAGCCCGGTGAAATCGATCGTCGTGACATTCGCCTGCGTGACGGAAGGGATACCTCCAGCGATGTCGATCACCGACACGGAGCCGTTCGGATTGGCGGTGTAGCTCGCGTTCGGCTCACCCTCGTTCGCGGTGAGCACCTTCGTGCCGTCGGGTGTCGCGCAGATCATGTCGGGCAGCGCGCCGACCGTGACCGAGGCCACGATGTCGAGCGTGTTCGCCTTGATGAAGACGACCTTGCCCGGATCCTGTCGCACGGTCGCCTCGACCGCGGCGGCGATGTAACCGTTGACGAAGGCGACGCTCGTCGCACCGACGCCGTACGGCGCGAGGGAGATCGTGTGCGTGCGGATCGGAAGCGACGGCGAGGAGAAGTCCCAGACATCGATGCCGCCCGAGAGGCCGTTCACCGAGAAGATCCGGTCGCTGTCGGGATCGAACGCGGAGATCTCGGTGGCGCCGACGTCGTAGCCGAGGTTGATGCTGCGGCCGAGGAAGGTCATGGTGATCGTCGGATCGCAACCGATCGCGGCGGGCGGGCACGCGCCGGCGAACGCGTGCGAAGCGAGCGTTGCGACGCATGTGGTGGCGAACGTCGCGGCGAGGAGCTGCATGGGTGTGGGACGGGAGTTGTTCATCCGGGGGCCTTTCATGGATGTCGTTCCTGTGGAGCGCGGGACTGCGCGTCGGGAAGACTCCGTGATGGCCGTTCGTGCGCGGTTCGCGTGCCGTTTGCGTCGCGTGCGGTCGCCGTGAGCGTGTCGTGTGTGCGGTGTTCAGACAAGATGCAGCGTGCTGCCGGCGCAGGAGGATCACCGCCGCGCTGCGCGCGGCGTCTCGCGACGTTTGGAACGCGGAGCAACAACGGCCTCGCGGCCGGACGGCGCGCGGGG
>JBEIUO010000151.1:0-6312 GCA_040374335.1 Phycisphaeraceae bacterium | reverse complement strand
CGCCTCAAACTGCCCGCCGTAGTGCACCGTGTACCCCGCCCGCGCCACGATCGGATCGACCTTCCCCCGCACCGCCGCCACCAGTTGCCCCAGGTTGTACCCCTCCGCCACATTCGTCGAGATCACCGCCTTCCGCTGCGCATTCTCCCGAGTAATCAGGTTGCTCGTCCGCTCCGGCCCGATGTCCGCGACCTCGCGCAACCGCACCAACGCGCCCCCCATCCCGCGCAGCTGCAAGTCCATGATCTGATCCAGCCGCTCCCGCTCGCTCTCCGCCAGCCGTACCACCATCTCGTAGCGCCTCACGCCCTGATTGATCTCCGCGACCCGCTCACCGTACAACGCCTGCTGGACCTGCTCCGCCGCCGCCGCCGGCGAAAGCCCCGCCGCCGCGAGATCCTGCGCGCGGTACCGGATCGGGAGCGACGTGATCATCACCTCCCGATTCGCCGCCACGTCGCGCGTCCCCGCCACCGCCTTCAACTCGACCTCGATCTGCTTCGCGAGCGAACGCAGCGTGTCCAGGTCATCCCCGTACACGCTGATCGCAATCGCCGCCGGTGTCCCCGACAGCACGTGGCTCAGCCGGTGCTCGATCGGCTGGCCCACCATCGTCGTGATCCCCGGGATGTTCTCGATGATCCGGTCGATCTCCGCGCGCACCGCTTCCTGGTTCGCGCCCGCCTTCATCGTCACCTCGATCTCCGAACTGCTCACCGGCTCCGCGTGCTCGTCGCGCTCCGCCCGCCCCGTCCTCCGCGTCACGCTCGACACACCCTCGATCACCGCGAGCCGCTGCTCAACACCCACCGCCAGCCGATTGCTCTCCTGCAGCGAAGTCCCCGGCGGCGCCATCAGAAACACCGTGAACGTCCCCTCCTTGAACCCCGGCAGAAACGACGTGCCAAACGTGCTCATCAGCACCAGCGACACCGCCGTCAACACCCCCGTGCCCCCCAGCACAAGCCCGCGATTCCGCACGCTCGCCCGCAGCAGCGGTTCGTACACCGCCTTGAGCTTCCGCACCAGCCACCCGTCGTGCTCGCCCGCCTCACTCGCCCTCTTCCCAAACGACCCCCTGAACAACAGCTTGCACATCGCCGGCGTCACCGTCATCGCCACGATCAGCGACGCCATGATCGACAGGATGTACGCGATCCCCAGCGGCTGGAAGAACCGCCCCTCCAGCCCCTGCAGAAACAGCAGCGGCACGAACACCATGCAAATGATCACCGTCGCGAACACCACCGACGACCGGATCTCATTGCTGGCCGTCAGGATGATCTCGACAAACTCCTTCCGCTCACCCTCCGGCAGCCCCGCGTTCTCCTTGAGCCGCCGCAGCACGTTCTCCACGTCGATGATCGCGTCATCCACCAGCTCCCCGATCGCCACCGCCAGCCCGCCCAGCGTCATTACGTTGATCGAAAGCCCCCACGCCCACAGAAACAGCACCGCCACCGCCAGCGACAACGGCAGCGCCGTCAGCGTCACCACCGTCGCTCGCACGTTCATCAGAAACAGAATCAGAATCACCGCGACGATCACGCTCGCCTCAACCAACACCTTCACGACGTTGTTCACGCTCCGGTCGATGAACCGCGCCGCACGGAACGGATCCCTGTTCAGGACCATCCCCTTCGGCATCGCCTTCTCCATCTGATCCAGAACCCCATCAATCTGCTTCGTCAGGTCCAGCGTGTTCGTCCCCGGCGATTTCTGCACGCTGATCACCACCCCCGGCAACCCCCCGTCCGCCGCCGTCCCTCGCTTCGGTGACGCGCCCAACTGCACCTCCGCCACCTGCCCGATCGTCACCGCCGCGCCATTGTGATACTTCACGAGCGCCTGCCGGATGCTCTCCACACCCGTCACCCGCGCCACCTGCCGGATCGGCAACTCCTGGTTCTCCCAGTTCGGCACGTACCCCGCGCTCGCCGTCGAGTGCGCACCCCGCGCCGCCTCCACCACATCGCCGATCGTCAGCCCGTACAACGCCAGCTGATCTTGACGCACATTCACCTGGTACTGCGGCAACTCCCCGCCAATCGCCACAACCTGCGCCACCCCCGGCACCGCCAGGATTTTGTTCCGCAGATCAAACTCCGCGAACGATCTCATCTCCAGCGGCCCAACCGTCCCGTCCGGGCTCGACAACGCCAGCAGCATGATCTCCCCGGTAATGCTCGTCACCGGTGTGATCTCCGCGTGCGCACTCGGCGGCAGTGAGTCCCGCACCGCCGACAACCGCTCGCTCACCAACTGCCTCGCGCGATAGATGTCCGTCCCCCAGTCAAACTCGACCCACACAATCGAGAGACTCGTCGCCGACGCGCTCCGCACCCGCCTCGTCCCCGGCAAACCGTTCACCGACGTCTCGATCGGAAACGTCACGTTCAGCTCCACCTCGTCCGCCGCCAAACCCCCCGCCTCCGTCATGATCACCACCGTCGGCGCGTTCAGCTCCGGGAACACGTCCACCGGCATGTCCTTCACCTTCACCCCGGCAAACACCAGCAGCAGCCCCGCCGCGACCACCACCAGCGACGAGTGCCTCAGCGAAAACTCGATCAGCTTGGCGAGCATCTAGTGGTCCTCCCCTTCGTGGAACGTCCCGTCCGAATGGAAGTGCCCGCCCTTCGCCACGCTCCCGCTCGTCGCCAACATCAGTTGGTAACTCCCACCCAGCACGATCTCGTCCCCCTCCTTCACCCCGCTCCTGATCTCCACCCACCGCCCATCCGACAACCCAAGATCCGCCTCCATCCGAATCACCTTGTCCGCGTTCGCCGGATCCCGACGAAAAATCACCGGCGTCGCACCGTCCCTCACCACCGCCGACATCGGTATCGCAAGCTCCTCACGCCCCCCCGCCAGCGTGATCTCCAGGTGCGCCGAAATACCCGCACGCGCCCACCCCGTGAGCCGCTCCGGCACCACAATCAAATCAACCGTCCGCTCCCGCGCATCCGCCGACAGCCCAATCTGCAGCACGCCCGCCATCGCGTCCTGCATGTCCAATCCCCCAACGCCACCACCCTGCGGCGGCGCAATCCGCGCACCCAGCCCGTCCCGCAACCGCCCCAGATCCGATTGCAGCGCCTTCGCGCGAAACCGAATCTTCTCCGGCTGCACCACGCTCACCACATGCCCGTTCTCCTCCACCAACCCTCCCGGCGTCACGCCGATGCTCTCCACAACCCCCGCCGCAACCGCGCACACCGTAAACCCGCTCCCCGGCTCCAGCCCTTCGTGACGATCCCCACAGTTGCCGCCCCTGACCAAAAGGTCATGCCGCGACTCGAGCGAACGCAGCTCCGCCTCCGCCTGCTTCTGCTGCGCCTGCAACTCCGCGTCCTTCTCCATCACGTCCGCAAGCTCCGCCTCCGTCGCGTTCAGCGTCGCCTTCGCCTCCGTAAACTGCGACGCGCTCCCACCGCCCGCCCCTCGCAGCTCCTCCCGTTTCTTCAGCCGCTCCTGCCACAGCGCCACCTTGTCCGCCAGGCTCTGCTCGTGCCTCCGGTGCGCCTCCCGCACCGGCCCCATCGAATCCACCCGCGCCTGCATCGCCGCAATCCGCTCGTGCAAATCCCTCCACGCCGCCGCGTCGATCCGGTACAGCGGCATCCCCGGCGTCACCGCCTCGTACTGCCCCACCAGCAACTCAACCCGCCCCCCCAGCGGCGCACGATACTCGCGCCTCGCCGTTGGCAACAGCTCAAACTCCCCCGGCACCCGCAGCGTCTGCGCCACCGCCCGCGTCTCCACCCTCGCGAACGTAATCCCCAGGTTCTGCCGCACCGGCCCCGGAATGTCCACGCGATTGCTCGGCGCCGCCGCCGCGCCCTCCGCCGCGCCGTGAGCGTGGCCATCGCCCTCCGTGTGCTCGCCCTTGCGTTCACAACCGCACAGCGCCACGATCAACCCGATCGCAACCGCACACCGCCCGATGAAACATGTCGTCTTCATGGTGCTCTCGCTCTCCCCTTCAGTGCCCGTCCTTCGCCGTTCCTGTTTCAACCGCCCCCTCAGCCCCCTCCGCCTCCGCCGCCCCCGCCTTTGGGCCGATCAACTCCTCCACATCCACCCACGCGATCGCCTCGTCCCGCGCCGCCTCCACCAACCCAACCTTCGCCTCCTGCTGCCGCGTCAAACTCTCCAGCAGCACCAGCGCGTTCACCTCACCGAGCCTCGCCACCTGCCGCGCATCCGCGTACTGCGCATCCACCAGCGGCACAATCTCCGCCTCCAACGTCGAGCGCCGCTTCTCCGCCGCGGCAAGCCGCAGCTCCGCCCTCCGCAGCGCCGCAATCGTCTCCTCCAGCGCCGCCTCCGCCGCAACACGCGCAACCTCTCGCCGCGCCCGCGCCTCCGCAATCCCCCGGCGATTCCCGTTCACCACCGGAATCGGCAACGACAATCCCAACAGCACCTGATCCTGCCCGTCCTCACGCCCATACCCCGGCCCGATCTGCAGATCCGGGTACTGCTCACGCACCGCAAGCTCCAGCGCCCGCTCCGCCGCCTCGTACTCCGCCGCCGCCACCAGCATCCCCGGGCTGCGCCGCTCCAACTCCGCCGCGTCCGTACCCATAGCCTCGCCGACCCGCCCCGGCCCCACGCCGCCCGCCGTCAGCACCATCGCGGCATCCGGCGAAATCCCCATCAACTGCCGCAACCGAAGCTCCGCATCACGCGCACGCGCCTCGAGCACACTCAAGTCCGATGCCTTCGTCGCACGCTCGATCCGAAACAGCCTCGCCTCCGTCCTCGCCATCTCGCCCGCACGCTCCATCGTGTCGACCACCGCCAGAATCTGATCGACGCGATTCAGAAAGTCCCGCGTCACCACCAGCTGCGCCGCCAACGCCGACCACTCGCTCCACGCGCGGCGAACCGCCATCCGCACCGCCCACTCCTCACGCGCCACCCGCGCAAGCTCCGCCGCGTGCTCCACACCCGCGCGCCGCTTCTCAAGCTCAAGCCGCCCCGAGATCGGCAGCGTGATCCCCACACTCGTCAGCACCTTCCACGGTTCCGGCACGCTCTCGACGATCCGCGAGATATCAACCCCGATCGTCGGATCCTCCCACAACCCCGCGTGCTCCGCGCTCGCCCGCGCCACACCGGCCCGCTCCCGCGCAACCCGCAGCCCACCGTTGAACACCAGCGCGATCACCTCGGCTTCGTCGCACGTCACCCCATCGGTCGCGTCGAACACGCTCCCCCTCACTCCGGACGACCCCGCCCCTTCCTTCAACCCCTCCGCGAACGCCTTCACCTCGGGGCTCTCCGGTGTCCGCGCCAAGAACGCCTCGCGGTGCGCGGCCATGTCCAGCGGCCGTCGCTCGTACGACTGGCAACCCCCCGCGCCCAGCGCGACCAGCCCCGCGAGCGACACCGCCATCAGCCCCCGCCCCACCCCGCCCGCGCACCGGGATCCTTGGAATCCAACCATGAGAGTCTCCGAACGAGTGCACGTTCAGCCCGTCTCGCCCCGCGCACCCACCGGCGCGCCGGACAGCCCTGAACCCACCCAAACACCGCTTGTGATCGAAACCCGATCCGCCCTCGCCACGCCAGCCAATCGGCTCGCAACAGGCGCACGCCATCACCCGCCGCGCAGGACAATCGCCCCGCCAGCGCGCCACAAGGCCCTCGGATCTAGATAATCAGCCGCGTTGCTTTCAGCCCGCACACCTGGTCGGACACGCTGAAATCCGGCGGCCGTGAACTCGTCGGCACATCACGAACCGGCCCCACATCCCAAGACACCACGAGCGCCGCCACCCGCGCCACAAAGACCGCCCGCACCGTCGGCACATCCCCCCGCGGCGAGCGCGGCCCCTGCTCATTGTCCGGAACCGGAACGTGCACATGGCACCCGCACCCGTCGTGCATCACCGCCCCGACGACCACGCACCCGCCATCCGTCGGTGCCCCGCAGTGGTGATCCTCATGATGGATCCCGTGCTCATCGTGCGAGTGACCCACGCCCGCGTCGCAGAGGTGAACGTGCGATTCACAGTCATGCGCCCCAACACACAGCACCCGCCCCGAAGCAAGCGACAGCCCCCCCTGCACAATCAGCAGGAAGACCGCGACCACTTTGAGTAAGACCGAAGGCATGGACCAGTCCTATCGGATGAACAGGGCGTTCGGTTTCAACCCCGAGCAGCCAGTATACCACCCCACCCCGCGCCAACTCCAAAAGACCACCAACCCAACCGGTTTCAACCCAACCACCAACCCCATCCTTGCCCCTCCGTGACTTTGGCTTTCCAGCCAAAGCGTTCCCGCACGCCTCCGGCG
>JBEIUO010000223.1:0-5188 GCA_040374335.1 Phycisphaeraceae bacterium | reverse complement strand
GTTCGTACCGGAGCGGGCGAGGCTGGATCAGTTGCTGAGCCGGATGCGCGAGGCGGGAACGGACATGGGCTGCTGCGTGGACGAGTACGGGGCGGTGACGGGGCTCGTATCGACGGAGGACATCATCCGTGAGTTGGTGACCCACAGCGCATCGGCGGCGGCGGCGGAGGAGAGCGAGTTGCGGATGGTTTCGTCGGGGGTTTGGGAGGCACCGGGACGGCTGAGCGTGCGCGATTGGCGGGAGTTCTTTGCCGCGGCGGGGCCGGGCGCGGCGGATTCGAGGGTCACGACGATCGGGGGGCTGATTCTCGCGAAGCTGGGGCGGCTGCCGCAGGTGGGAGACTGGGTGAAGCTGGGGAACGTGAGTTTGAAAGTGGTGTCGCTGGAGGGGCGGTCGGTGGATCGGGTAGAGATCTCGATCCTGGACAAGGCGGAAGGGGGCGGGCGATGAACCCCGAGATTCTGCTGTGGGTGCTGCTCGCGCTGGCGTCGATTGTGGCATCGGCGATCATCAGCGGCGTGGAGATCGGGTGTTACTCGCTGAGTCGCGTGCGGATGGAGTTGCGGGTGGCGAAGATCCCGCCGGATCGGTCGGCTCGGGTCTTGCGGCGGGAGATCGAGCGGCCCGCGTTGATTCTGGGGACTCTGCTGATCGCGAACAACCTGGTGCACTATGTGGGGTCGCTGGCGACGACGAATGCGCTGGGCGGGACGACGCTGAGCGAAGAAGCGGTGACGCTGGTGAATGTCGCGGTGCTGTCGCCGATTTTCTTTGTGTTCGCGGAGGCGTTGCCGAAGGAGTTGTTTCGGGTTGAGGCGGACCGGCTGACGTACGTGTTCGCGAGGCCGCTGGCACTTCTGCGGATCGCGCTCACGTACACGGGTGTGCTGCCGCTGGTGCAGTTGACTGTGGGATTGCTGGAGAAACTCGCGAAGCTGCAGCCGGAGGCGGTTACGGACGCGAGGCAAAGGATTGCGAATCATCTGAAGGAAGGCGTGTCGACGGGGACGATTTCCGAGTCGCAGTCGACGCTGGTGGATCGTGCGATGCGGTTTGGCGCGATGACGGTTGCGGAGGAGATGACGCCGTGGGAGAGCGTGCGGCCGATTCCGTACTCGGCGGACCGTGCCGCGGCGTTGCGGGTGATCGGCGAGGCGTCGCACGCGAGGTTTCCGGTGGTGGATCGGTATGGGCGGGTCGTGGGGGTTGTGCGTCACGTGGACCTGCATCTGCGGCCGGAGGCGAAGATTGCGGATCTGACGAGCAACTGCGTGCGGCTCAAGCCGGAGCAGTCCTTGCGCGAGGCGATTCTGCGGATGAGAGAGGCGAACACGAGGTTTGGGGTTGTGGAGGATCCTCAGGGCAGGCCGCTGGGGATCGTGACAAGCAAGGACCTTGTGGAGCCGCTGACCGGCGAGTTGGTGGACTAGCGATGGAGAGCCCGCGATGACGATGAGGCAGAAGCTGCTGTTTGTGGTGGCGGTGGTTGTCTTGGCGGGGGTAGGTTGGCTGCGGTCGCGACCGCACCCGTTGCCGGCGGCGTTTGCGGCGAAGGTCACGCTGGTGGACGCTTTGAGCGCGCAGGCCGGGGACCAGAAGCCTGTGATCGCGTTCTACACGGCGGACTGGTGTGGGCCGTGCGGGTCGCTGAAGCGGAATGCGCTGGCGGATCCGCGGGTTGAGGAGTTGCTCAAGCAGACCCATGCGGCCTTTGTGGATTGCACCAACGGGCATCCGGCCGACGACGCGTTCGGAGTAGATGGGTATCCCACGCTTCTGGAGATCCGCGGGGGGCAGGAGGTATCGCGGGTGGTGGGCGCGGTGCCGACGGACGAGTTGATCGAGTGGTTGCAGACGGCGATCAGCCGCAGGTGAGCGGGGGCATTCGGGCGATTACTTGGTCGGAGCGGGGGCCTCACCTGTGGTGCCGCGGACTGTGAGTTCGTTGGTGACGGTCTGCTTCATTTCGCTGACCTGTCCCTCGGCACCGAAGGTCATGCTGACGTCGGTCTTGGTGGTCATGGTGGATGCGGTGGGCGTGATGCGAGCGAAGGCGAGTTCGAGCGAGCCGGTGCCGCTGCCGTTGACGGATTTGATGGTGGCCTTGGTACCGGGGGGGAGGCTGGCGGACTCGAGGGGTTGCTCGGCGGCGGTCTGGGACATCGCGATGTCGATCTTGGCGGATTCCGCGGAGAGCGCGATGAGGGTGTAGATCGTTGTGACGGTCTGCGTGAAGCCTCCGAGTCGCGGGGTGAGAACGACTTGCCACTTGGCGCCCACGCCGACGGCTTCTTCGGGGACGGGCGAGGACAACTGCTGGAGCGACTGGTTCATGGATTCGAGGAGCTGACGGGACTGTGGGTCCATCTCGTCCCCGCCGTCGATCTTGCCGCCCAGGGTGATGCCGCGGCTGGAGACCTGTGCGGTCCCGTGGATTCCGACGAGTTTGGACATCGCGGCGTCCATGACGGCCTTCATGGGAGGAGGGGTCTGATCGTCGGCGACGACCTTTGCGTCGACGAACTCCATGGAATAGTGGATGTCGCCGTTCTGGTCGACCTTCTCGACGGCGATGCGGGCGGTCATCTCCTGGGCGGGGAGGCTGCTGGGGGGCATCTCCTGGCCGCCCATGGACATCGACATACCCATCTTCATGCGCATGATCATGGTCTCGACCGCGCCGACAGCTGGAGTGAAGCGGATTTCGCGACGGTTCTCGGCCTGACCGGGGTCCAGGAGTGTGACGATCGGCCGCTGTGGGGCGGTTTCGGCGGGGGCGGGCTGGGTCGCCGGCTTGTCCTGCGCGAGGGAGAGTGCGGGGAGGGCGGCGGTCAAGAGCAGCGCGAAGAAGCGGTGGTTTCGCATGAGTTGTCTCCTGGGCGTGAGGGCGAAGGGCTACTCGAGGCCGTGCATGAAAAGACCGGTAGCGAGCTTGGGGTAGAAGAACGTGCTCTTCTGCGGCATCAGCTGGTTTGCCCGGCTGACGTCCTTCAAGGCCTTCAGGGGCGGTGGGCGAACGATGACCGCGAGCTGGGCGAAGTTCTTGCCGCCGCCGGCGCCGGTTTCGACACCAGAGCCGATGTCCACGACTTCCTTGATGGTGTGGGGGAACGCCCACTTCACTGCTTCACCGCCGTTGAGCTTGGGCTGGCAGATCTGCTCGACGACGACGTACTGGCAGAAGGCGACGGTGAGGTCGCGCCAGGCTTGGGGCTTGTCGCCGAACCGCTCCTTGAGCGGATCTGGGGACTCGGGGGCCGCGACGTATCCCTTCTTTCCGGCGAAGTCCCAAAGCGCAAAGCGAGATTCACCGAGGTCTTCCCGAGCGGTGAGGGCCTGATCGAGCGCGGCCAGGTCTCCCGCGACGGGCTCGGCCTTGATGAGGCCTTCGGCGGCCTTGAGGAAAGCGGCGATGGAGTAGTCCTTCATTCCGCCGAGCACTCGGTGGGTCGGCCAGATCACGAGGCCGGGATCACTCATTCCGATGAGGACGATCATCACGCGGCGCGCGGGGTGGTTCGCGGGGACCGCGCCCTTGGCCTCGAGCGCGGCGAGGTAGTTGAGCGCGGTGTTGTACCGGTGGTGGCCGTCGGCGATGAACACGTCCTCGCCGCCCATGGCCTCTTCGTACGCCTTGATGGTCGCCGAGTCCTGGACCTGCCACATCTCGTGCAGCGTGCCGTCGTCGGTGGTTGCGGTACGGTCGGGGGCTTTCTTCTTGGCGATGACCTGGTTGAGCAGTTTGGTCGCGGTGCCCTGATCGTCGGCGTGCAGACCGAAGATCGGAGAGAGTTGGGTCTTGGTTGCGGTCATGAGTGCCAGGCGGTCCTGCTTCGGCCCAGAGAACGTCTCTTCGTGCGGCAGCACCCCCCCACCCTTACGGGGTCCGAAGGGCAGCGCGTCGATGCAGCAGGCCATCCCGGTCCGCTTGATGGTCCGGGTTCCGTCCGCGCTCTTGAAGGTCTGGCGGTAGACGAACATCGTCGGAAGGGCGGTCCGCTGAATGGCCTTCTCGCCGATCCACTTCGTCAGCAGCGTGGCGGCACCGTCGTAGGCCGACTGCGGGCCGAGCTCCTTGGCCGGGGTGTGGGGGAGGTCGACGGACACGATGTTGTGGGCGTCCTTGGCGACGAGGCGGGCCTTTCCGGCGGCGTCGAGCACGTCATAGGGAGGGGCCACGACCGGGGAGAGGTCGGAGCGGTTTGCGTACACGAGCGGACGGAAGGGATAGACGTTTGCCATACGCCAAGCGTAGCGGCTACCCGCATACGCTTCCGGCATGCCCAACGCCCTTGTCATCCGCGCCCCCGGGACCAACTGTGACGCCGAAATGTGCCGCGCCTTCGAGGCCGCGGGCGCGAAGGCCACGCTCGTGCATCTGGACCGGCTGATCGCCGACCCGGCCCAGGTTGACGCGTACGACCTGCTGGGCTTTCCGGGCGGGTTCTCGTACGGGGACGACATCGCGTCGGGACGCGTGTTTGCGATGAAGGCTCGCGAGCGGCTGTACCCCTCCCTGAGGGCGGCGGTCGCGCGAGGGTGCGCGGTGATCGGCGCGTGCAACGGATTCCAGGTGCTCGTGCAGCTCGGCCTGCTTCCTGGTCCGGAGGCGGGCAGTGAGTGGCCATCCGACGCGGCACCTTCGCAAACGGTGGCGCTGACCGACAACGTGGCGGCGAGGTTCTGCGACCGGGGGGTGGGTATGGAGTACAACGCGGCGTCGCCGTGTGTGTGGACCAAGGGGCTTGCCGAGGGCCCGGCGATCCGGACCGGGATCGGGGAGACGGGGAAACTCGATCCCAAGACGCTTCGTGACATCAACCAGCTTCCGGTGGCCCACGGCGAGGGACGGTTCACGGTGCTGAACCCGGGGGTACTGGCGTCACTCGAACGCAACAACCAGGTCGCGGTTCGGTATACAGAGAACTACAACGGCTCGGAGAACTCGATCGCGGGGATCTGCGACACAACCGGGCGGGTGTTCGGGCTGATGCCGCACCCCGAGCGCTACCTGGACTGGACGCGTCACCCCTACTGGACCCGCCTCCCTGCTTCTGTGCGCGGTCTGGAGACTCCGGGCCTGCGGATGTTCCGAAACGCTGTCGAGGCAGTCACGCACGCCACCGTCTGATGACCCCCGTTCCCATATGTCTCAACTGCCCCCGCACCTGAGACCCACGACGTTCG
>JBEIUO010000827.1:0-1397 GCA_040374335.1 Phycisphaeraceae bacterium | reverse complement strand
GTGGGCCGCGTGGATCTCGATGAGTTCGAAGCCTGCGGCGACGGCCCGTGCCGCGGCGTGCGCGAAGTTCGCGGTGACTTCGTCGATATCGCTTTGGGTCATCTCGCGCGGCAGGACGTGCTTTTCGTTTGGAGCGATGGGGGAGGGCGCGATCGGCTGCCAGCCGCCCTCGTCGGCGTTGAGGTAGCGGTATGTCGGCCAGGGGCGCGACCAGCCTGCTTTGCGTCCGGCGTGCGCGAGCTGGATGCCCGGGACCGCGCCGTGCTGTTGGATGAAGCGTGTGACGCGCGACCACGCGTCGACGTGCGCGTCGCGGTAGATCCCTGCGCAGCCCACGGTGATCCTGCCGCGAGGTTCGACGCCGGAGGCCTCGGCCATCACCATCCCACAGCCGCCGGCGGCGCGGCTGCCCAGGTGCACGACGTGCCAGTCGTTCACGAGGCCGTCTTCGCAACTGTACATGCACATCGGCGACATGCCTAGGCGGTTGCGGAACGTGATGCCTCGCTGTTTCAGCGGTGAGAACAAACCTTCGGTCGGCACGCGTGGTTCTCCATGGGCTTTGCGGGAGTTCGGACGGAGTCCGGACACGATTGCGCGGTCGGTACGGGTGATTTCGCTGCGCGCACGGGTGGGAGTGGTCCGTGGCGGGAGCGTTTGCAACGGTAGACATGCCGAGGTGAGTGACACGGCGGCGGCTGTGGGTGGTGTGCGGGGCTCTGCGGTTCGAAGGGGGGGCGCGTTGTTCCCAACACGCCCTGCGTCATCCCCCGAGCAGTCTTTGCCAGAGGCTCTTTCGTTCTGGTTCTACGCCGTTGAGTAGGTCGCGCATTGCTTGGAGAGTTTCGAGGTCGATGGTGAGGACGAGGTCGCCGCGGCGGACGGCGGGGTCGGTCATGTTGAGCCAGTGGGTGCCGATGGAGAAGTCGTAGGGGAGGTCCATGTGGGCGTGGAGTTCGATTGCCATGGAGCCGAGGTCGGACTTAGTGGAGGGCTGGCACCAGAAGAGGAGCGTGCCGGTGGGAGGGACTTCGAGGAAGAGCTTGGAGTCGGGGAAGTCGCCTTCGTAGAGCTCGATGATTGGTGCCGCGGTTTTGGTGTCGAAGTCGGTGTCGGGCTTGCGCCAGCCTGCGAGGTGGCAGGACCAGGTGCATGGGGTGGAGGTTGGGAGTTCGGCGATGGCGAAGATGAGCCAGTAGGCGAAGGAGTCGGTCTCGGGGAGTCGGCTTTTCACGGTGTTGCCTTCACGCGTGCGGCGATGACGGCTTCGGCGCCGCCGGCGATGACGAGTTCCTGGGCGACGGGGGAGAGCGCGGGGAAGGGGAATGACTTGCCGCTGAAGGTGAGGCGTGAGTTGGTGTAGTCGATTTCGATGTTGCCTGCGATGACGGTTTTGG
>JBEIUO010000528.1:0-2946 GCA_040374335.1 Phycisphaeraceae bacterium | reverse complement strand
GAGACGTAGTCGACGACGACGACGCCGCCGTCGAAGCGGCTGACCTTCACGCCGGTGTCGAACTTGGTGAACTGGTAGAACTCGCCGGCGGCCGGGCCCCAGACGACCTTGCCGTCGGCATCAAAGCCACGATCGGCGATGCTGAGCTTGGACTCGCTCACGGAAAGCTCGCTGGTCATGGTCATCGCGCCGCCCGCGGCCGTGGGGAACGGTGCCGCGGTGCGACCGGTGAAGCCGCCACCATCGGAGGCGAGTTCAAGGTCGAGCGTGCCGACGAGGTCGGCCATCGCGAGCTGGGGGAATGCTTCGGGAGCGGCCCAGAGGCCGACCGCGCTGCCGAGGCGGCCTTTTTCGCGCCGGATCTCGAGCGTGCGGAGCTTGAGCTTACCGCCGCCCATGTACGCCTGCAGAATGACCTGCCTGTAGGGGTTGTGGATCGCGGTCGCGTCGGAGAGCTCAACGTACAGCGCGTTGGGGACATCGGCGAGCGTGACCGGGGCCACGTTCATCACGACTTCCTGAGCGCCGACCTTGGCCTTCCAGCTGCCGCTCATCAGCGAAACCAGCTTCTCCACTTCGCCCGCGGCGACGGGAGCCGCCGGGGTCAAGGGAGCCACCGGGGCAGGAGCCCCGCCGATTGCCGAGCCCGCGGCCAGAGCGACCGCGAGAACCGCGCCGAGTTTGATCTTCATGGTCTTCATCGCACCTTTCCTGACAAAGACCGACCACTTTTAAAGGAGCGGCCGGTGGGTTCTTTTCGGCCCCCAGAGCCGTGCGCTCGGAGAATTCCGGCGGGTTGAGGCCGGATTCCCGACGAACGCGGGAGGGGTCACGCCATTTCCGGCATGAGCTTCACGGTGGCGGCGATCAGGTCCTGAACGTGGCTGATCGACTCGTTCATGAACTTCTGCTCCTCGGCGTCGAGCTTGAACTCGATGACCTTCTCGACGCCCTTGGCGCCGAGCACGCAGGGAACGCCGACGAAGAGGCCCTTGCCGCCGTTCATCCCGGCGACGCCGTATTCCTTCTCGCAGTACGCGGCGGAAGCGATCACGCGCTTCTTGTCGCGGACGATGGCCTCGACCATTTCGATGGTGCCCGCGCTGGGGGCGTACCACGCGCTGGTGCCCATGAGCTTGACGATCTCACCACCGCCGACCTTCGCACGGTCGACGCACGCCTGGATCTTCTCCGCGGGGAGCAGGTCGGTGATCGGGATGCCGTTGACGCTCGTGCGGCGGGGGAGGGGGACCATGTCGTCGCCGTGGCCACCGAGCAGCAGTCCCTGAATGTCCTCGACGCTGACGCCCAGTTCCATCGCGAGGAACGTCTTGTAGCGGGCAACATCCAGCGCGCCGGCCTGACCAAGGACGCGGTGCGAGGGGAAGCCGGTGGCCTTCCACATCACGTACACCATCGCGTCGAGCGGGTTGCTGACCACGATCACGATCGCATCTGGCGCGTTCTTCTTGATGTTCTCAGCGACGTTCTTCACGATCCCCGCGTTGATCGCCACGAGATCATCGCGGCTCTGGCCGGGCTTGCGGGGCACGCCAGCGGTCACGACCACAACATCGCTGCCCGCGATGTCCGCGTAGTCGAACGTGCCGGTGATGCGGGCGTCGAAGTTCTCGACCGGGCCGCAGCAGGCCAGGTCCAAGGCCTTGCCCTTGGGCATGTGGAGCTCTGGCTTGTCGCGGTTGGGGATGTCCACCAGCACCACGTCGCCCAGTTCCTTCATCGCGATCGAGCGTGCGCACTCGCCGCCGATGTTGCCCGCCCCGATCACGCTGATCTTCGCTCGACGCATCGCCATGACTGTTGCCTTTCGAATGAGTTGCGGCGGTGTGCCCCGCCTGCTTGTTCGTGGTTTGTCAGGAATACCCAGACCGAGTGCAATCATAGTCGCGACCGCCGCGGGGGCGACGTTGCGGGCGATCTCGCTCCCCCGAAACCCCCGGTGCACCCCATACCCCATCCACCCTGATGACGTGATCTGATCCGCCCTCGACTCTTGACTCCCCCCCGTTCTCGTGCTCTAATGAGAACGGAGTCTCAACTGGAGAAGCGCCCCCCCATCACGCTCCGTCTTCCCGCCACGGGTATCCCGCGCTGGCTCGCCCTCGCCCTCATCGCGCTCTCCACCCTCGCACCCGCCCAACTCACCTGGCTCCACGGTCTTGCCGACCACCAACCCGTCGCCGCCTGCGACCACTCCCACCCCCACTCCGAACACGAGCACGACCACGAAGAGGACGAGCAGTCACCCGACGACTGCCTCATCTGCACCCAGCTCCTCGCCCTCACCGCCAACGTCGCGCCTCCACCGCCGGCCACCGCGCCCGCCCCGCCCACCCTCGTCATTCCCGCGCCGCGGCCCACAGCCATCGCGCACGACTCCATCGCCATCCACACGTTCCGCGCGCGAGGCCCCCCAGCCGCACGATCCGCCACCATCCCGGCCTGATCGTCTCCGCCCCCGGGCGGATTCACCTCGTCGCACACCGCCTTCACCCGAAGGCCATGACCGGAGCGCTTCCATGCGCACACCGTCCTTGTTCTGCGCGGTCGCGTGCTTCATCGCACCCGCCGCCGTCGCCCAAGTCCATTCCGGCGACATCGCCCTCACCCTGAACTCAGGCTCCATCACCACCAACGCCACCTCCGGCCCCGACCGCGTCTTCACCGCCACCCTCGGCGAGTCCTTCGAGAACTTCACTTCCGAACCCGGCTTCGATTGCCTACCCCGCACCTTCCCCACTCCCTCCCGCGTCGGTTTCACCATCGAGGGCGCCCTCAAGCGCTGGACCGGCTCCTCCTTCGCCTTCCCCATCGACGAACGCCTCGAACTCGCCTTCGGCGGCAGCGCGGGCTTCTCGGTCTTCTCCCCAACCTCCGACTCCTCCACCCCCGGCTTCTCCCTCTCCGTCGGCTCAAACGGCCAGT
>JBEIUO010000249.1:0-4911 GCA_040374335.1 Phycisphaeraceae bacterium | reverse complement strand
TGTAAGTGCAACGCTCCCCCACGCTTGATGAGTTTTGCCCCGAGATTTGCACATGCAATACCCAGCCGTGTGCACATCGGTGGGTAAGTTTTTTTCAGATGGCGCAAAGGCTTGAAATCGTTGACTCAACGTCCTCACCACCACCGGCTCATTGTTCACCCGTGTATTGCTGATCGAGCCTCGGCGCTCTACCTTCCCCACGCTTCGGCGACGGAGCAAAGTTCATTGCTCGGGGCCACGGAATCGGCCCGCCGTTGTGGGAGTGCCGCTCTCTTTCTCTCGTTCGCGGCACGTTCGTTCGCGGGGCTCCTGCCCGCGCCTCCCCCACTCGGCGACGTGAAGGATTCGGAACAGACATCGAGGGTGCCGGGTCGGAGTTGACTCGGCCGTTATTTGGCTCGCGGCTTCTCGGTCGTGTGTTGGCGCGGTCTCTCTGCGCCTACACCCGCCGATGGTCGCGGTCGGGGGTGTAGGCCTGTGGATTCGGGCAAGATCGACACTCAATCAAGGACGACGCGGACCGGCGATGACGCTTCGCGCTCTCGCGGCTCCGATGATCACCGCTCCCCGAGCATGCAACGGGGCAGGTCCACCGACCAGCCCTCGCGCCTGAGCCGAATACTCGATCGTCTGGCCGCCCAGGTCGGCCCCGATCAGTTCGAACGCTACTTCGACGGCCAGACCCGTCTTCAGCTCGATGGCGACTGCCTCGAGGTGACCGTTCCCACCGGCTTCCTCGCCCAGTTGCTCGACCGCCGCTTCGGCGATCAGCTCAAACTCGCCTGCGAAGAAACCGACGCCCGCGTCAGCCTCGCGTTCCGGGTCGACCGCGACGCCTTCCCCGCCGACATTCCCGCCGCCCTCGGCCGCGCTCCCTCGCCCCGCGCCCGCGAGTTCGCGCCCTCCCGCGCCCCTTCTTCCTCTCCCTCGGCCCCCTCTCCACAGTCCGCCCGCTACCACCTCGACCAGTTCCTCGTCGGCCAGTCCAACCGCCTCGCCCACGCCGCCGCCATGCGTCTCGCCCAGGACGAAGGATCCGGCAGCATCTTCGTCCACGGCATCTGCGGCGTCGGAAAGACCCACCTGCTGCAGGGCCTCGTCCACCACTTCCAGACGCTCCGTCCCCGCGCCAACGTCCGCTATACCACCGCCGAGGCCTTCACCAACGAGTTCATCACCGCCGTCCGCGCGAACAAGGTCGACGCCTTTCGCAAGGGATACCGGCGCGTCGAGCTCCTCTGCATCGACGACGTGCACTTTCTCGCCAACAAGGACGCGACCCAGACCGAGCTCCTCCACACGCTCGACGCCGTCGGCCTCGACGGTGCGAAGGTCGCCTTCGCCTCCGATGAATCTCCCCGCGACATCCGCAAGCTCAGCGAGAAACTCGTGAGCCGCTTCATGTCCGGCGTCGTCGCACGCATCGACCCGCCCGACCCCGAACTCCGCGAGAAACTCGTCCGCGCACTCGCGCTCCGCCGCGGGCTCCGCCTCGAAGAACCCGCGGTGAAGCTCATCGCCGAACGCAGCATGCGGTCCACGAGCGTCCACGGCGGCTCCATCCGCGAGCTCGAAGGGCTCATCATCCAAGTCGAGGCCGTCTACCGCCTGCTCCCCGAGTTCGCGAGCAACGGCTCCATCGGCGTCATCCTCGTCCGAAAGGCGTTCGGCCTGCAGGAGTCCGACAACCCCTCGACGACCGCTTCACGCTCCCCGCGCCGTCCCATCGCCATCGAGTTCATCATCGAGGAAGTCTGCCGGACCATCACCGTCGACTTCGAACGCCTCATGGGCAAGGGCCGTCACAAGCGCGTCGTCCTCGCCCGCTCCCTCATCTCCTACCTCGCCCGCAAGCTCACCACCATGAGCTTCCCCGAGATCGCCCGGGCCATGGGCCGCCCCAACCACTCCACCGTCATCACCGCCCAGCGCCGCCTCGACGCCGACCTCGCCAAGGCCCTTGACACCCCCCTCGGTGCCGAGCTCTCCCCCTCCTTCCCCACCATGACCCTCCGCGAACTCACCGACCGCATCTCCACCCAGCTCCAGCGCGGCAATCAGGGCTAACCCCCCCACTCCCTTCTCATCCCCGCCGCCCAAAACACCGATAACCTTCGGCATGCCGTCCCCCATCGAAGAGATCCCCCTCTCCCGCCCCGACATCACCGACCTTGAAGAACAGCACGTGCTCAGCGTGCTCCGCTCCGGCCGGCTCTCCATCGGCCCCATGGTCGAGCAGTTCGAACAGCTCTGCGCCACCCGCGCCGGGTGCCAGTTCGGCGTCGCCGTCAACTCCGGAACCTGCGGGCTCCACCTCGCGCTCCTCGCCTTGGGCATCGGCCCCGGTGACGAAGTCATCACCACGCCCTTCTCCTTCATCGCAAGCGCGAACTGCATCCTCTTCGTGGGCGCGACTCCCAAGTTCGTCGACATCTGCCCCCGCACCCTCAATATGGATCCGGCCAAGCTCGAGGCCGCCATCACGCCTAGGACCAAGGCGATCCTCGCCGTCGAGACCTTTGGCAACCCGGCGTACATGGACCAGTACGCCGCCATCGCCGCGCGTCACGAGATACCGCTCATCGAAGATTGCTGCGAAGCCCTCGGCACGCAGTACAAGGGCCGCCCCGCGGGCCACTTCGGCCGGGTCGGCGTCTTCGGGTTCTACCCCAACAAGCAGATCACCACGGGCGAGGGCGGCATGATCGTCACCGACGACGCTCGCGTCGCGGCGATGTGCCGCTCGCTCCGAAACCAGGGACGTCCCCTTGGTCACGCCGCCACAACCTCAACCGGCGGCCACGCCACCGGCTCCTGGCTCCGCCACGAACGGCTCGGGTACAACTACCGGCTGTCGGAGATCAACGCCGCGCTCGGTGTCGCCCAACTCAAGCGGCTGGACTCGATCATCTCCCGCCGCAACCAGGTCGCCGAAAGCTACATCCGCCGCCTCGCTGGCGTGCGTGACCTCGTGATGCCCACGATCGACGCCGACACGCTGATGTCATGGTTCGTCTTCGTCGTCCGACTCGCCCCAACCTATACCGTGGAAGAACGCGACCGCGTGATCCGCGGGCTCCGCAACCACGACATCGGGGCCGGCGACTACTTCCCCTGCATTCACCTTCAGCCCTTCTACCGCGAACAGTTCGGCTTCCGCCCCGGCATGTTCCCCATCGCCGAAACCGTGAGCCAGCGCACCATCGCGCTCCCGTTCTGGAACGACCTCCCACAGCGCGACGTCGACACGGTCTGCACCGCGCTCGAAGTCCTCATCAGCAACGAGAATCTCACCCGGGGCTGAGCGGCGACCACTCCCGGGCCAGCTCTTCCCGCAGAGCCTCCGCGAGCTTCACATACTGCCCTGGCGTGTTGTACACCTGCGCCGAAATGCGGATCACGCGCTTGTTCGACGCGCCCCACCGCCACACCGGCACCACGATCCCGTGACGTTCGACCAGCGCATCCTGCAGCGCGTCGTCGTACCGCGTCGGACGGTTCATCAGTTCCGCCGGTGGATCGGGCAGCGGGATCGTCGCCATGCACCCAACCATCGACTCCGGCGCCGGCTCCTCCACCTCGAGCGCCGCGCACAGCACCCGCCGCCCCTCCATCACCACTTCGTGGTTCCGCCTCATCAGCGCCGGCCACCCACCCGCGAACAGACTCCCCATGCACGCGATCGCCGCCGGCACCGCCAGCTCCGACGTCCGGTCGTCCGTCCCGAGGTAGTCAAAGTCCCGCAGAAACAACCCGCGGTCCGGCCTCACCTTGTGCACCCGGCTGTTCAGGCACAGCGGCCTGATCAGGTGCTGCCGGTCCGGCCGCACGTACATGAACCCGCTCCCCCGCGGCCCGCACAACCACTTATGGCCGCTGCACACCCAGTAGGTTGGCTTCAGGGCACTCACGTCCACCGGAACCTGCCCCGGGGCGTGCGCCGCATCCACCACCACGTCGATCCCCCGCCGGTGGCACTCCCGCACCACCCGGTCGACCGGGAATACCAACGCCGTCGCGCTCGTCACGTGCGACACGAACACCAGCCGCGTCCGCTCCGTCATCGCCCCCACCACCGCCTCCACGACCTGGTCCTCGCTCCGGATCGGGAACGGCACCGCCGCCTTCACCGCCCTCGCCCCAGTGCGTGCACACACCCGCTCCAGCTCGTTGTGCAACGACTGGTACTCGTGATCCGTCAACAGAATCTCATCCCCCGGACGCAGCGGCGTGCAGTTCAGCAGCGTCGCCAACGCAAACGTCGCGTTCGGCACCGGCGCCAAGTCCGCACCGCGGCAGTTCACGAACCGCCCCAACTCCCCTCGCGCATGGTCGAGTAGATGCTCCAGATCCACCTTGAGGTACCGCACCGGATCCCGCTCCGCTCGCGCCCGCAGTTCGTCCTGCGCATCCTGCACGGCCTTGGGCGTCGCCCCGTACGAGCCGTGGTTCAGGAAGTCATTGGCGGGATCGAGCGTCCAGCCCGCAGCAGACAGCATCCGGCGGTCCGCCGAGTGCCCCACTGCGTGCACGATGGATTGTGTAGAGATCACTGGCGCGTTCTATCGGCGAGCAGGTCGGTCGCGGCGCAGAAATCCGGCGCCTGTTTGACGATAGCCCCGCTCTCCTTCAGAACGGCGCATCCCGCACGATCTCCAGCCCCGCTCCCGTGTCCGGATCCGTGAACGAGAGCAACTCCGAGTGCAGCCACAACCGCGTCTCTGTGCCGCGAACCCCGTACAGCGGATCCCCCCGGATCGGACACCCGAGCCCGCCGCGAGACTGATCTTCACGTCGCGCGGGGTCAGAGGCAAACGCGTCCGTCGGCGTTGCCGAATGGACGCGAAGCTGATGAGTCCTCCCCGTGTGCGGCTCGAACCGAACCCGGGTCTCTCCGTTGCCGCGAGCGAT
>JBEIUO010000180.1:0-5785 GCA_040374335.1 Phycisphaeraceae bacterium | reverse complement strand
CTTGCCGCGGCCAACGCCTCGCGCCTGTGCGAGGCCATTCGATCGATGGAAGAAGCGGCCAAGACCCTCCCCGGGGCGGGGTCACCGGCGTTCGAGTCGCTCCGGTACAGGGCGTATGCCCTTGAGCAGGAACTGCTTCCGCTGCTTGCCGCGGGCCGGGCGCGGCAACTGCGGTTGTGTGTACTGCTGACCGAGTCCCTGTGCCGGCTGCCGTGGATTGAGGTCGCGACGCGTGCGATCGAGGGCGGGGCGGATGCAGTACAGCTCCGGGAGAAGCACCTCGAAGGGGGGGAGTTGCTCCGACGAGCGGAGGCGCTGGTTGCGCTCGCGGGGCCACGCGGGGTGACCGTGTTCGTGAACGACCGGCCGGACATCGCTCTGCTTGCGGGCGCCCATGGCGTGCATCTCGGACAGACGGACCTGCCGATCGGGCGGGTGAGGGAGTTGGTGGGCGCGAGGCTGCTGATCGGCGTGTCGACGGGGTGTGCGGCTGAAGCAGCCGCGGCGACAGCTGGTGGCGCGGACCTGTGCGGTGTGGGGCCGATGTTTCCGACGACGACCAAAGACAAGCCGCGAATCGCCGGGGTGGAGTACCTGCGCGAGTATCTCGCGGCGTACGGGCGGGTGCCGCACCTGGCGATCGGGGGGATTACGCCTGAGAACGCGGGGGCGCTGCGTCAGGCGGGGTGTCAGGGGATCGCGGTGAGTTCGGTCGTATGTGGGGCGGAGAGGCCGGAGGCGGTATGCGCGGCGCTGGTGCGGGCGATCACGTGAGCGTGTCGCGGTAGTGGCGGTGCCAGTGGACGACGGTCCTGGCCATAACGTCGGTTTCGATGTTGCAACGGGAGCCCACTCGGAGCGTGCCGAGGGTGGTCTTGTCGAGGGTGGTCGGGATCAGGGCGACCTCGAAGGTGTGACGGGCCGGCTGGACCGCGGCGAGGGTGAGCGAAACGCCGTCGATGGCGACGCAGCCCTTGGGGACGAGGTACTCCATCGCGGCCTGGGGGAGGCGGAAGCGGACCCGCCACTCGCCATGGGTTTCGATGGCGAGGACTTCGGCGACGGCGTCGATGTGGCCCTGGACGACATGGCCGCCCAGGAGCGTGGAGGCGGTGGCGGCGTGTTCGAGGTTGACCGGGGACTCGGGGCGGAGGTCGCCGAGGTTCGTGCGGGCGAGCGATTCCGGGATGACGTCGAAGGAGAACCGGCCCGGGGGGAGGGACTGGGATTGCGTGAGGCAGCAGCCGTTGACGGCGATGGAGTCGCCGAGCGCAGCCTGGTAGCCCCAGTCTGGGGCGTGGATCTCGAGGCGGACCCCGGTGGGGGTCTGGGTGAGGGCTGCGACGGTACCACGAGCCTCGATGATGCCGGTAAACATGCCATGAGGGTTCCCCTCCCCGGCTTGGATCTCAAGCCCTATCCTCCGGATCCCGGACGGAAGGCGTCGATTTGACCCGGCGACTGGAAGTCTCGATACTGAGGACCCTCTGCTCGGCGGGCACGCTGGCAGAACTTTCACCTAACTCGTCCCGCGAAGATCGCGGCAGCCATCGGAGCGTTGAGCAATGTCGAACGGCTCGCATCGGAACCAGAAGTCCTCCCGCCTTGAGAGCCTCGCCCGGGTGATGGGTGTGTGCGTCGCGGCGGTGAGCTTGGGTGGCTGCGCCTCGGCCCAGACGACGCCCAAGAGCGAGACCAAGCAGGAAGCGGTGAGCAACCAGCTGCCGAGCGATCTAGGCATCAACGTCAACTTCGAGGACTGGAAGAAGCTGGGCTACCGGTTGGACTGGGTCGGCTACTCCGACTCGACGTCGCGCCGGGACCTGAAGCTGCGGCAATTCATGGCGTTCGAGGACATCGTGGTGGCGCAGGGCCCGGACTCGACGGTGACGGTCCTGGAGAACGGGACGGGCAAGCGCCGCTGGAGCACGGAGCTGAGCGGTCCGCTGACCCGGTTTGTCGGCATCTCCCGTGATCCCTCGGATTCTTCGCGGCTGTACGTGGTGAGCGAGTCGGAACTGTTCGTGCTTTCTGCGCCGACGGGCAATCTTGCGGATCGTCAGCGGTTCGAGCGCGTCGTGAACACGGCCCCGATCGTCGCCGGCGAGACCCTGATCTTCGGGACGACCACCGGCGAGATCTACGCCCACAACACCGCCGTGAACTCGCGTGCCTGGGGGTTCATCTCCGATGCCGGGTTCGACGGCAACCCGGTGCTCGCGTCGGAGGTCGTCGGGTCGGTCTCGCAGAAGGGTGATCTGATGTTCCTGACGACGAGCGGCAAGATCGTCGGACGGTCGCGGATTTACGGCGGGGTGGCGACTCACCCGGTCTCGAACGGCAGGATGATGTTTGTCGCGAGCCTCGACCAGTCGCTGTGGGGGTTCGACCCGTACAGCACGACCAGCTGGCGGTACCGCACTTCGCAGCCGCTGCGCGTTCAGCCCAGCGCCGCTGGTGAGTTCGTCTACTGCGAGATCCCCGGAGAGGGGCTCGTGTGCTTCGACGCCACGACAGGCGATGTGGTGTGGAAGTCCAAGGACGCCCGGGGCACGGTGTTCACCCAGCGTGGTGGCAGGCTGCTGAGCTGGAACGACGGCGAGATCTTCCAGATCGATCCGGCCAACGGCGACATCATTGAGCGGATCAAGACCCCCGGCATCGTGAGCACGTACGCGACGGACTTCGTCGACGGCACGGTGTACGTCACGAGCGACAAGGGCGTGATCGCCAAGTTCTCGGGCAACTGACCGACGGTCGAGCGGCTTCGGCACGGACTATTGAGGGGGGACGTTGTCGCGCAGCGGCTTGGCGAGCTCTGGGCGACCCGTTTCCTCGTAGATCCTCGCGAGGTCGGACCGTGCGGACGTCAGCACGGGTGAACCCGCGCTAGTTGCTTCGAGACTGCCGATTGCCTCGCGGAGGGCCGATTCGGCGTCCTGGAATCGCAGTTGGCGGCTGAGCTCGCGGCCGAGGAGCGCGAGCGTCTGCGCGGTGCGAGGATCATCGGCGGCGAATGCGTCGCGTCGGATCGCCAACGCGGCGCGAAGCGAAGATTCGATGTCGTCAAACTTCGCGGCGCGTTCGAGAACGATCGCAAGATTGGTGAGCGTCACGGCGTGCGAAGGGTGGTCGGCACCGACCGACTCCGCCTCCAGTACGAGGGCCTCTCGGAGCAGAGGGATCGCGGATTCGTACTCACCACCGGACGCGATGAACACGCCGAGATTACCCACCGACTGCGCGATCCTCGCGTGCCCCGAGGGGAGTATGCCGCGACGAATCTCGAGCGAGCGTTCGAGCGCGACCCTTGCCTCTGCCCGGTCACCCTTGGCGGAGAGACCCGCGGCAAGGTTGTTGAGGCTATCGGCAACGGTCAATGACGACGCGCCGTCATGGACGGACCGAATCTCGAGCGCACGACGGTGGAACACCTCGGCTTCATCGAGCTTGCCCATCGCCCGAAGAACCGCGCCGAGATCGTTTGCCGTCCGTGCGACATCGAGGTTGTGGTCTCCTCGGATGGTGGTGAAGGTCTCCAGTGCCCCGCGAAGCAACGCCTCCGCCTCGGCGTAGCGTTCGCGGGCGTAGTGCACCCCGGCGAGATCGAGCATGCTCTCGGCGATGTCGTGGCTGTGATCTCCTGAAAGGGCTTCCCTGGCTCGCATCGCCCGACGAATGCACGCTTCTGCCTCGTCGACCAGCCCGAGACCGAGGTAGGACGTTCCGATCGCCGACAGCACGCTGGCCTGAACCTGCGGAAGATTGGCGAGCTCCTGCTCTGCCCGCTCGGCGGCGTCGTCAAGGACATCGCGTACCCGGGCATCGGGACCGAAAGCGCCAGGGTCCGCGGAGGCGAGGGTGTCACGAAGGAACCGCGCAATCTGCTCGGACTGGTCACGAGCAAGGAAGGCCGCGTCGCGTTCCTTGGAGGCGATGTCCGCCTGACGGGCGATCAGCAGCGTGCCCACCGCGGCGACACTCAGGAGGGCTGCCGCCGCGGAACATGCGATCGCGTGTCTGCTGAAGAACTTTCTGGCGCGGTACCCGAACGTGTCCTTCTGCGCGATCACCGGGAGCCCTCGGAGGTACCGATCGATATCGGTGGCGAACTGCTCGACGGACGAGTAGCGGCGGGCGGGCTCCTTTCGCAGCGCCATGAGCACGATTCGATCGAGATCACCCTTGAGCATCCGTCGCGACTTGCGGATCGACTCGGCACGGGGCGACCGGTCTGTCACATCGGGTATCGCCGCCAGACTCGGCGCGACAAGATCGGTCCGGCAGACAGTTCGTTCGATCTCAGCAGTCGAGGTTGACCGGAACTCGTACGGGCGTGAACCGCTCAGCAACTCGTACAGGATGACGCCGAGCGAGTACACGTCGCTCGCAGTCGTGACCGGATGTCCGAGGATCTGCTCAGGGCTCGCGTACTCGGGAGTCAATCGTCTGTGCTCGGCGATCGTGGGTTGCCCCTGCGACGTCGCAACCGCCGAAGAACCGGTCAGAACCTTGCCCACCCCGAAATCGAGCAACTTGGGGACGCCGTCCTCTGTGACCAGGATGTTGCCTGGTTTCAGATCTCGATGGATCACCAGACTCTGGTGGGCGACCTGCACAGCGCGGCACACCGAGAGGAAGAGCCGAAGCTTCGCGAGTGTTCCCAGACCCGCTTCCCCGGCCTCGGCGCAGTACCGATCGATCGGCTTGCCATCGACGTATTCCATCACCAGATACGGGCGTCCGTCCTCGGTCACACCTCCGTCGAAGAGCCTCGCGATGCTCGGGTGGGTGAGGCTCGCGAGCGTCTGCCGCTCCGTCCGAAATCGCTTCACGACCTCATCGGTGTCCATCCCGCGTTTGACCACCTTGATCGCGACGCGGTGCTGAAACTCGCCGTCGGCACGCGTCCCTAGGTACACCGTTCCCATCCCGCCGGACGCGACCCGTGCTTCGACGCGGTACGCTCCGAGCGTGGAACCGACCAAGGGGTCCTCGGCTTCCGACGGATCGGCAAACCCCCGGACAGCCGGCGCAAGTCCCAAGGGCGGCGAGCACAGAAACCCGGAGGACTCTGCCGCGAACCCCAGAAGCGATCGCACCTCCTTGATGAGGTCCTGATCACCCTTGCCGTGCATCTCGATCGCCGCGGCCTGCTCGTGAGACGGGAGATCGGCCACGAGGAAGAAGATCTCCTCGACTCGGCGCATCCGGTCCGCGTTCATCACAATGCTCCCTGGCTGAGTTCTCTCTGCAGCCAAGCTCGCGCAAACCGCCAGTCACGGGCCACCGTGCTCGCGGAAACGCCGAGCGAGAGGGCAGTCTCGTCGGCGGTGAGGCCCGCGAAAAAGCGGAGTTCAACAACCCGCGCCTTCTGGGGATCGAGCGCGGCGAGTCTCTCGAGTGCCGCGTCGAGCGCGACGTAGTCGACATCGTCCGTCGGCGGGTGATCGCCCGGCACCTCCGCGAGCGGTTCCTCTCCTCGGCCTCCGCCTCGCTTGAGGCTGTCGCGGGCCCTCGCGTGATCCGTGAGGATCCGGCGGATCGCCTGAGCGGCGGCGCCGAAGAAATGGGCACGACTCTCCCAAGTCACCTCGCCAGGCCCCACCAGCCGCATGTACGCCTCGTGCACCAGCGCCGTCGGTTGCAGTGTGTGGTCTGATCGTTCGGACTTAAGGTGCCGTGCGGCCAGATCGCGGAGTTCCGCGTACACAAGCGGGAGCAGCTCGTCCGTCGCTTGGGCGTCACCCGCCCCCGCTCGTGCGAGGAGCATCGTGACCCCGAG
>JBEIUO010000550.1:0-2843 GCA_040374335.1 Phycisphaeraceae bacterium | reverse complement strand
GCCCGTGAGCAGTTCGTACAGCAGCACGCCCAGCGAGTACATGTCGGTGCGCGTGTCGATGTCCAGGCTTCCCTCAGCCTGCTCGGGGCTCATGTACTCGGGCGTGCCAATCAGCTGCCGATGTTCGGTAAAGAGCGTTCGTTCGGTCAGCTTGCTCAGCGTGGCCTTGGCAATCCCGAAGTCGATCACTTTCGCGTGCGGCTTGCCGTCCTGCGTGCTCACCAGCACGTTGCTGGGCTTGATGTCGCGGCGGATGACCCCCTTGGTGTGCGCGTGCTGCACCGCGTTGCACACCTGCGCAAAGAGCGCGAGCCGCTCGTCCATGCTCATGCTGTGCTTGTCGGCATACTCGGCAATCGGGTCGCCCTTCACCAACTCCATGACGAAGAAGGGCCGGCCCGTGTCCGTCGCGCCCGCATCGAGTACCTTGGCGATGTTGGGATGATCCATCATCGCCAAGGCCTGACGCTCCTGCTCGAAGCGGGCCACCACTTGGTTCGTGTCCATCCCCAACTTGATGATCTTGAGCGCGACACGCCGCGCGACGGGCTTCTCCTGCTCGGCCATGAAGACCGAGCCAACCCCCCCCTCCCCGATCAGTTGGAGTAGCTTGTACGGGCCGATCCGCGTCCCGGAGCCCTCCCGCAGCGGCGCCACCACGGTCACAGTGGCCGGCGAGTCGGCCGTCGGCGAGGGGTCTGCGTGCCCCTGAGCCGGTTCCGCATGGACTGGCTCACCTCATCAACGGCGGCGAGCATGTCGTCGATGCGTGCCCGCATCGGCCCGTCCACCACCGCGAGCCCATCGAGAAACGCCCCCCGCTCAGTCGCGTGAAGGCGGCGGGCCCGTTCGAAAATGTCCCGCACTCGATCCCGCTCGCCGCTCATGTTCGCCTCCCCGCACTGCACCTCTGCTCCGCTGTCGCCAGCCACAGTTGCCCGAAGACCCGCTGAACAGCACCTTGGGCGGCCAACCTACCCCCGCTCGCCGCAAGGATCATCAAGGAAGTAGCGGCTTCAGGCTTTGCAGGCGAGGGCGACATGACCCCATGGTTATCCGGAACCACCCGCCGAGCCGCAGAGCCGTCTCGCGCGCCGCATCCCATGCCCCCCTTGTGACAGTCGGCTCACAACGCCCCAACTCCGACCGCCATTCACGCTCCGAACTCGGAGCGATCTTCGTCGCCTCCGAACGAACACCGTTCGAGGTGCTCATCGATGGGCCTTGTTTCTCACACAATCGCGCTGAGGGGGTGGGCTTGAACCTTGCTGGAGGGCGATTGGGTCGGGAGGAGGGCGACAGACTAGACCGCCGAAAGACCTTCGACAACGTGTGGATCAAGTTGGGTTGGAACGATGCTCACGGGCACATCATGTGCCGGCCGACCCCGGCGACGACCGGTGGGCATTCGCAGGCTGTTCCTGCGCGCGGGAGTTGATGATCGCATCGAGTTCCCGAACGAGCTCGCGCAAGCGTCGCTCGCTCGTGTCCGGCGCGAGCGAACGGTGGTCTTCGATGTCCTGCACCTTCTGGTAGTTGTTGATGACGGCACCAACGATCAGGTTCACGAGCAGGAACGTCGCAACCACAATCCAGGACACCTGATAGGCCGTGAAGGCCGCCAAGGGATGACCAGACTGGGCGAGGTCGTAACGCAACTGTGTCCAGTCATCGCCGGTGAGGATGCGGAAGAGCGTGAAGCATGCCTCGTGAATGCTGGCGAAGTAGGGCTGCATAGGGTGGCCGTCGGTTCCGAACAGCTTGACCCCGATAACCGCGTACACGTAGATGAGGATTGTCGCCAGGAGCCCGACGTACTTCATGCTCGCGACCGAACGGAGCAGCACAGTCACGATCAGCCGCAGTTCCGGGATCGTCTTGACCAACCGCAGCACGCGGAACACGCGAAGAATGCGCAGCACGGGCCCGATGCCGTTGGACGCGGGAACGAGCGCCGCGATGACGATCACGAGATCGAAGATGTTCCATCCGTCGCGGAAAAACGTGGCTGTCGAGTCGCGGGCCAGGAATCTCAGCACGATCTCCACAAGATAGATGGCGACACAGACCGTCTCGATCGCCGCGATGGCCCGAAGCGCCGTCGCATCCGTCAAGTAGGTGCTGAGGCCGATGAGAATCGCGTTGACCACGATGACGCTAACGACGAAGTTGTTGAAGGGTGCGGAGTGGACGAGCTTACGGATGTTCATGACGTGCTCTCGATCGACACGATTCCGTGTCACTCAGCGCCTCGGGCCCGCTTCTCCAGCCGGTGAAGTCTTTGAGGGTATTGCCACGCTCAGCACGGTCGCCAACGCGAGCGTGCCAACCACGACCAGGAGTGACACCGTCGTATCGATCTTGATCGGATCGGCCTTTGTCATGCCGAGCACATCCAGATAGGGCGGCACGCTCAGCAGCAGGAGTTTGACGCCCACGAACGCCAGAATCAGGATCAGGGCTGGCTTCAGGAACCGGAACTTCTGGATGAGCGCCGCCAGGCAGAAGTACAGAGCCCGCAGCCCAAGGATCGCGAAGATGTTGCTTGTGAACACGATGAAGGGATCAGGCGTGATCGCGAAGATGGCCGGGATCGAGTCCACCGCGAACACCAGGTCTGTGATCTCGACCAGAATCAACGCCAGGAACAGCGGCGTGATCGCCCACGCAGCACTCAGCGAGCCCGCCGGTGCGGCATCCATCATTTCCTTTCCGCTGGCATCCGTGCTGTACGTCGGCTTCAGCGTTCGCTTGGTAAAGAACTTCTCACCGTCGTAGAACTCGGTGACCCTGAAGAACTTTTTGCACATGCGTACCGCTATGTTCTGTGAGACGTCGTCGTT
>JBEIUO010000573.1:0-2755 GCA_040374335.1 Phycisphaeraceae bacterium | reverse complement strand
CGGCGACCGCGGCATGTTCGTCCCCTTCTTCGGCCGCCTCACGTCCACGTACAAGTCCATCGGCCTCCTCGCCATGCAGACGGGCGCGGTCCTCGTGTGCGGCACCGCCCGCCGCCTGCGTCCAGACGAAGCCCCCGCCCCCGGCGCGCTGCGGACCGGCTTCGGCTCCTTCGGCCCGCCGTCGATGCGGTACGCGATCGAACTGACGGACGTCTTCGGCCCCGAGGACTGGGAGTCGCAGCCCGACCCGCTGTTCTACCTCACCGCGCGTTATCGGCTGGCCATGGAGCGCATGATCCGGCGGGCCCCCGAGCAGTACCTGTGGATGCACCGCATGTGGCGGGCCCGGGCGGGTCACGAGCGGCACGGAAAGCCCTTCCCCCCGGCACTCCGGGAGAAGCTGCTGGCCCTCCCGTGGCTGACCGCGGCAGATGTGGACGCAATCGTGGAACGAAGCGCACGGGACGCCGCGGCAGTCGCCAACGGCGAGGAACTCTGACGGGGGCGAACCGGGTGCGCGGGCGATCCGTATGACTGAGCAGGCCGGTACAGTTCCGAGGCCCCGCCCGGAAAGGACGAACATGGTGAGCAACTCCCCCGAACCAGCCGCGCAGGACGAAGGAGGCGACGACGCCGGGATACTGGCGGACGTGAAGGTGCTGATCGTGGACGACGACCGGGACATCCTGGAGTCGTTCGAGGCGGCGTTCCAGTCGGAGGGGGCCCTGACGCAGACGTGCTCGGACGGGAACGAGGCGGTGCGGATCTGTCGCGAGGACCCGCCGGACCTTGTCATCCTGGACATGATGCTGCCGAAGCGGTCGGGGTTCTTGGTGCTGGAGAAGATCAAGGGGTTCGACGACAGCCCGCTGGTCATCATGGTGACGGCAAACGAGGGGAAGCGGCACCAGGCGTTCGCGGAGGGCTACGGGGTGGACCGGTACCTGCTGAAGCCGGTGCCTCTGCGGAAGCTGCTGGAGACCGCGGCGGAACTGCTGGAGGCCGAGACGGAGGAGGACGATTCGGGGCCGTCGGGCTCCTAGAGTCCGGCATGGCCCGCAAGCGTCGTCAGGTTGTGCTGCTGAGTTCGGAATCGGACGGGAACGCCACATTGGGGCGTATAGAGGCCGTGCGGGCGAAGCTCGCGGACTTCAATACGTCGCTGGATGGCGGGCCGGCCAAGATGACGGGGACCGAGTTTCTGTACGGTCCCGGGTTTCTGGTCGAGTTGCCGACCGGGCAGGACGATGTGAAGCAGGCGATCATCACGGTGCAGGACGACGAGATCGGCCTGCCGGTGCTGTTTCGGATGTGCCGCGCCCTGGGGTGGAAGATGCTGGACATGGAGAGCGGCCGGGTCTTTGGGTAAACGGGCCGCGACGGAGCAGGAAGACATGCCGACCTACGTGTACGAAGTGCTGGACAAGAAGGGGCAGGCGACGGGGGAGACCTTCGAGATCGTTCAGTCGATGAAGGAAGACTCGCTGACGAAGCACCCGAAGACGGGTGCGCCGGTGAGGCGGGCGGTGGTGGCCCCGAACATCGCGGGCAAGTGGTCGGACATCAAGGGCAAGTCGGCGTTGTCGAACAAGAACCTCGAGCGGATGGGGTTCACGAAGTACGAGCGCAAGGGCAACGGCTACATGGAGCGGGTCGCGGGCAAGGAAGGTCCTCGGGAGCTGCGCGCGGACTGAGCTCGGTGCCTCGTTGTTGCGTTTAGCGATTGGACCCGTTGCGTTCGAGCAGCACGCTGTCGAGCGTGCAGCCGGTGCCGGGCATCACGCCCATGCCGCGGTTGTCGGCGGCCATGACATCTTCGACGCGGCTGCCGACGGCCTGGGAGACATCGACCCCGTGGCCGCCCCACCCACTGACGATACCGGCGCGGATGACGATGTTGCAGCGGGCCCCGCTGACCTCGACGCCTGATGCCGAGGCTCCATCGCCGATGAGCGAGTGGCCGGCCAGATCGAGGACCACGTCGTCGGCCTCGATGCGGACCGCGGCCCTGCCACGCGCGGCGCGGAGGTCTTCGGTGCAGATGTAGCGGCCCGGCTCGCGGATGACGTGCAGTGCCTCCTTGTCCCCGGCGACGAGACCCAGCGGGGTGGCGCCGGTGAGGAGCTGGCTGATCGACGGGCGGACGGTGGCGGTGGGGCTGAGTTTCATGGCGGACGGGCTCCATGCTGGACGGACCGTTGCGGCCCGTACCGATCCGTGCGAGAATGGCGGGGACCTTGGCGAAGCAGAAACCGGATTTTCTTCCAACACCCCCCATGTCGCACGAAAACCAACCAAAGCCCGATCCCGCTGTCACGCTTCTCCTCGAGCAGGTCGCGGCGGGGGACTCACGACGCCGCGGGGAACATGCTCGATGACGGGCGGAACTACGAGTACGTGTGGGACGGGTTCGGGCGTCTGCGGCAGGTGAAACGGACGACCGATCAGGCCCTCGTGGCCGAGTACCGGTACAACGGACTCGGGCATCGCCTGAGCTGGAAGTACGACACCGACGGCGACCTCGACGTGGACGGGTCGGACAAGACGTACTTCTTCGTCTACGACCTCAAGTGGCGGCCTGTAGCCACCTACCGCGGTGACCCAGCCTGAAAACTCCAACCCACCGCGAGTGAGATCTTTGGGGCGAACAATGCCCCGGAAAGGTCCGCTCGATGAAACGCAAGAGACACACGACCGACGAGATCATCAGGAAGCTGCGTGAGGCCGATCAGCTGGCCGCGGGCGGCGATACCGT
>JBEIUO010000841.1:0-1163 GCA_040374335.1 Phycisphaeraceae bacterium | reverse complement strand
TGATAACCCGCACTCACACCATCACGGTGCCAGCTGACCACCCGAGAAATTCGTGATGTTGTCAACTTCCGCCTGACGGGGGGGTGGATGGAGACGACGTGATCGCGTTCTTCGCGGCGTGGGACGGGGGGTGCTGAGGAGTTTCGCGGCATTGTCGCGGGCGCGTTGCGGTTCTATCGGACGCGTCAGGAGTTGACTCGGGGTGTCTGGACGCGAGATTTGGCGTGGGGTTGCGGTGCGCCCGGGTGTGGTACCATGTGGCACGCAAACGCGGCGTGAACTGCCGCGAAGGAGTGCCGATCATGCTGAGCCGTTCATCTCGCGCCCTTGTCGCCGCCTTCACGTTCGCTTTGGCTTCTGCGCCGGCGATGGCGCAGAACTTCACGTATCAGGGGAAGCTGCAGGATGCGGGGTTGCCCGCGAGCGGGAACTTCGACATGCAGTTCCAGGTCTTCCCGGTTTCGGTGGGGGGGGTGCAGATTGGTGTGACGGACACGCGGCTGGGGGTGCCGGTGGTGGACGGACTGTTCAGCACCGAGGTGAGCGCGATCAGCGGTGCGGCGATCGGGCCGGATCTGTTCCTTGCGATCGCGATCCGTCCGGCGGGGAGCCCGGGGGCGTTCACGCCGATCCCGCCGCGGACACGGATTACGGTTGCGCCGCTGGCACAGAAGTCGCTGAGCGAGCGCTGGACGCAGGTTGGTTCGACGCTGAGGACGGACCCTGGGGTGAGCAACGTGCTCATCAACTCGTCGACGAGTGTGCTCCCGGACAGCGTGTTGACGATCTCGCGAACGACGACGGGTTCGAGCCAGTTTGCGGGTATGTACGTGGGAGGCACGGACGCGGGGACGAACGCGTACTACGGGTGGTTTGCGAATGGCGTATCGAAGGCGGAGGCGGTGATGTCGGGGACTACGGGGAACTTTGCGCTCAACGTTGGCAGCAGCGCGAGCGATGACCTGACGGTGACGCCGGCTGGATTGGTGGGCCTGGGCGTGGTTCCGGCGGGGCCGGAGCGGCTGCGGGTCGGGGGTGACGCGGTCGTTGTGGGCGACTCGAAGGCGACGACGTTTTCGTACGCGTCGCCGCGGGTGAAGACGCTGGGGATTCCGCCCGAGTCGTTCCGTGCCGCGATCAGCACGCAGCAGGGCTTTTTCGGG
>JBEIUO010000369.1:0-3817 GCA_040374335.1 Phycisphaeraceae bacterium | reverse complement strand
CTCGCCGATCGCGTCGTCGATCGTCCCTCCGAGCCGCGTCACACGCTCCCACGAATCCAACCGGAACATCGCCGTGTGCCCACCGCTCACCACCAGCCCCAGCGCCGGAAACGCAACCCCCTCCGTCGAGTCCAGCACCCCCGAGTACAGGTGCGCGTGCACGTGGTCCACGCCGATCAGCGGCTTCCCCAGCGAGAGCGCCAGCGCCTTCGCCCCGCTCACGCCAACCAACAGACACCCGATCAGCCCCGGCCGATGACCCACCGCAACCGCGTCGATCATCCCCAGGCCCACGCCCGCCTGAGCGAGCGCCTCCCGAACCACCGGCAGCAGCCGCTCCACGTGCGCCCTGCTCGCAATCTCCGGCACAACCCCCGCGTACTCCGCGTGCAAGTCGTACTGCGACGACACAACGCTCGAAAGCACCACGCCCCCGTCGCGCACCACCGCGGCAGCCGTCTCATCACACGAGCTCTCGATCCCGAGCGTAATCACTGCTTCTCGAGGTCCGCGTCAAACAACCACCGCTCCAGCCGGTTGCCCGTGATCTTGAACGTCGCGATCACCTTGCCGTCCTTGTCACGAACCTCCAACCGCCCGTCCGTCAGGTCGATCCCATCATCCCACAGGTCGGTCGTGTCCGGCTTCGCGGCAACCTTCGTCCCCGACTCGATCGCGTCGATCCGCTTCTCGGTCCGCTCCAACTCTCGCAGCAGCCGCTCGCGGTACTCACGAGAGATCCGCAGCTCATCGCCGGCGATCGAACCGCTCTCGATCCCCTTCTCGCCGGTCGCCTGCCACTCGCCCGTCGCGAGCTTGCGCCGGATCGCCTCCACCGCCGCCGTGAGCTGCTTGTCCTTCAGGTGCTCGAGCACCCAGGCCGCGTCGTCCCACTTCTCCTCCGCCGCGCCCTGCCCACCCTGGGCCTGCAGAACCTCCTGCTTGCGGCGCACCTCGAACATGTCGATGACTTCCTTGTCCGTCACCGGCACATAGAAGCCTTCCGTGGGATCAACGCCCCACGTCGGCGAGTTGTCCTTCCGCGTGATGCTGCGCCCCGAAGGCAGGTAGTACCCCTGCTCGGTGATCTTGATCTCGCTGCCGTTGCCGCCGGGGATCTCCATCACCGACTGCACCGAGCCCTTGCCGTACGAACGCGTGCCCACGACGATCGCGCGGTTGTTCTCCACCAGCGCACCGCTCAGCACCTCGCTCGCCGACGCGCTCTGCCCGTTCAGCAGCACCGCCATCGGGAAGTTCGGCAACGTCCCTTCCTTCGCCGCCTTGGTCACCCGCTCCTGGAACGCACGCCCGCGCGTCGAAACGATCACGCCCTCTTCGAGGAACAGGTCCGCGATCGCCTCCGCCTCGCTCAGCAGCCCACCGGGGTTGTACCGCAGGTCCAGCACCAGCCCCTTCAGCTCGCCACGATCAGCGCCCACGCTCCGCAGCGCCGCAAAGAACTCGTTCCCCACGTTCGGCGTGAACTGCGTCATCCGCACGTACGCGATCCCGTTCACCGGATCGATCATGAACTTCCACCGCTCCGCGTCCTTCTCGTCGCGGTGGTACCCCTTGATCGACCGCGTCTTGATCCGGTCCCGCGTGATCTCCACAAGCGGCAGTTGCTCCCCCTTGCGCTCGATCAGCAGGTTTACCTTCGTCCCCGGCTGCCCGCTCAACAGCTCCACGCACTGCTCGACGGTCAGGTCCTTCGTGGTCTTCCCGTCGATCTCCAGCACCTTGTCGTCCGCCATCAGCCCCGCGCGAAACGCCGGCGAATCCTCCAGCGGCGACACGATCACCAGATACCCCGTCTGCGTGTTCACCTGCGCGCCGATCCCGACGTACTCGCCCGTCAGATCCTTGTTGAACTCACGCTTCTCCGCCGGCGGCACGTACACCGTGTACGGGTCATCGAGCGCCTCCACCATGCCGCGCAGCGCCCCCTCCTTCAGCTTCTTCTCGTCCGCCTCCTCCACAAACCGCTGCGAAATGATCGACTTCACCTCGATCAGCTCGTCGAAGAACTTGTAGTCCCCCGTCCGTCGCGAAATCGCCAGCGTTGAGCCGAGCACCGCGATACCCAGCAGACCGACCAGTGGAATCTCGAACGCGAGGTTGCGCTTGATGGACATGGAGCACTCCTGATTTCGACGCCGGCATAGTAGGAACCACGCGTCCGTGTTCTGTACGGAACATATCGACGCCCCGATCGTCTCTCCCCTTCAGATTCACCCACAGATTCCCCTTCCCCCTCCTCGTCCCCCACGCTCCTCAAACCAAACACCTCCCTTCCCCTCCACCCCCCCTACGCTTCATCAGCAGATGCCACAACCACAAGAACGCACACAGCTCCAAGTCCAATCCGAACGCGCCGTCCTCGCCGCCGTCCGGCTCCCCGATTCAACCTACGACCACCACGACCCCTTCGGTGAGCTCAAAGCCCTCGCCGAACAGGCCGGTGCCGTCGTCGTCGGCGAACTCTCCCAACGCCTCGAGTCCCCAGTCTCCGCTACCTACATGGGCGCGGGCAAGGTCACGGAACTCAAGGCCCTCTGCGAGTCCGTCGGCGCCACCACCATCATCTTCGACCACGAACTCTCCCCGAAGCAGATCGGCAACATCGAGAAAGTGACCACCCGCAAGGTCATCGATCGCTCCGAACTCATCCTCGATATCTTCGCGAGCCGCGCCACCACCGTCGAGGCCCAGCTCCAGGTCGAAATCGCGCAGCTCTCCTACACATACCCCCGCCTCAAGTCCATGTGGAGCCACCTCGAGCGAATCGTCGGCGGCATCGGCACCCGCGGCCCCGGCGAACAACAGCTCGAAATCGACCGCCGCCTCGTCCAGAAACGCCGCCTCTCCCTCGAACGCGAACTCGCCGTCATCCAGGCCCGCAAACGCCGCGAAGTCGCCGCTCGCCGCCGCGAACACTTCACCGTCGGCATCGTCGGCTACACCAACGCCGGCAAGTCCACCCTCTTCAACACCCTCACCGCCGGCGGCGCATACGCCGACGACCGCCTCTTCGCCACGCTCGTCACCCGCACCCGCGACTGGGACATCGGCGGCGGCCTCTCCGCCATGCTCTCCGATACCGTCGGCTTCGTCCGCGACATCCCCCACCACCTCGTCGCATCCTTCAAAGCCACCCTCGAAGAAGCCACCCACGCCGACCTCCTCCTCATCATGCTCGACGTCTCCGACCCCGGAGCCGAGCTCCAGTTCAACACCGTCAACTCCGTCCTCGACGAACTCTTCGACGACCTCAAAAAGAGCAACCACGAGGAAGACCGCTTCTGGACGCCCCCGCGCCGCGTCCTGCTCCTCAACAAAATCGACCGCCTCAAGGACAACGCCGAACTCCTCGTCTGGCAACGCAAGGCCGCCGAGTCCATCGCCATCTCCGCTATCCCCGACGCCCAGGGCCGCCTCTCCCGAGGCCACGACGAACTCGTCTCCCTCGTCCGCGCCGCCGTCCAGGGCGACATCCGCGAACTCAACGTCACCCTCCCCCTCAGCGAAGCCAAGACCATCAGCGTCATCGAAAAGCAGTCCGAAGTCCTCGACCGCGAATACGACGCCTCCTCCGTCACCCTCCGCGTCCGCATCGGCGAACGCCAGCTCGCCATGCTCAAGTCCGCCGGCGCAAAAATCTCCGCCGCCACAACCGACGGTGCCCTCGTCGAAATCGCCAACCTCCGCCAACAAGTCGGCAAAGCCCGCTGGACCGCCTCCACCGAGCCCGGCCATGCCTGATTTCCTCAAGATCGCCGCCAGCCTCATGGACTGCGCTCCCCACACCTGCTCG
>JBEIUO010000518.1:0-2999 GCA_040374335.1 Phycisphaeraceae bacterium | reverse complement strand
CCGCGACGGCAAGGTGCTGCCGCTGCCGGGGATGAACGTCAGCCGGTGATGACCTTGGCGTAGAGGTCGTGGGCCTGCCACATCTCGCCCATCAGGATGGACACCGTCGCCCCGGGCTGGCGCGCCAGCCCGAGCTTTGCTGCCATCCGAAGGCTGCGGGCGTTCTCCGGGTGGATCGCCGCCTGCACGCGGTGCAGGCCGAGGCCCCTGGGCAGGTCCATGAAGGCCAGGTCGAACATGGCCTGGGCGGCTTCGGTACCGAGCCCCTGGCCGGTGAGGTCGGAGGCGACCCACCATGTGAAGTCGGCCTCGAAGATGAGCCCACGCGTGATCGAGTTCAGGTTGAAGCAGCCGGCCATACGGCCGTCGTCGAGGATCGCCACGCGCCGGGCGGCCGCGCCACGGGAGTCGCCGTCCTTGCACATCTGGAGCTGGCGTTCGAAGAGCTGAGCGTCGGACTCGCCGTCGCGATGGGGCCGCACCCAGCGGTCGAGTTCGACGCGGCTGGCCTCCAGCATCGCGAGGAACCCGTCGCGGTCGGAGTCCCGCAACGGACGCAGGATCATCCGCGAGGTGCGGAGGACGTTGGGCGCGAGGACCTCGACGGGGCGGGAGCGGAGGCGGGACTCCGCGTCGGAGACGGCCAGGGAGCCGGGGACGGCGCCGAGCTGGGAGCCGATGACGGGTTTGACCTCGGTCAGGCGGTCGGGCACGTTGGCCTCCTTCGCGGAAAGAGGCGGTATCGGTCCGATGGGGCCGAGTTGAGCAGAAATGGGGTTCCGGATTACTCCACCGTCACGCTCTTCGCCAGGTTCCGGGGCTTGTCCACGTCGTGCCCGCGGAGCACCGCGGCGTGGTACGCCATCAGCTGCAGCGGCACCACCGCCAGCATCGGGCTGAGGGGTTCGGGGACGTCGGGGATGTACAGCACGTCCTCCGCGTACTTGCGGATCTCGTTGTCGCCCTCGGTCGCGACGGCGATGATGTGACCGCCCCGGGCCCGAACTTCCTGGATGTTGCTCATCACCTTGTCGTACTGGCGGCCACGGTTCGCGATGAAGACCGCCGGCATCCCCTCGTTGATCAGGGCGATCGGGCCGTGCTTCATCTCCGCCGCGGGCATTCCTTCGGCGTGGATGTAGCTGATTTCCTTGAGCTTGAGCGCGCCCTCGAGAGCGGTCGGGAAGTTGTACCCGCGGCCCAGGAAGAGCCAGTTCTCGCGCCCGACGTACTTCTCGGTGACCTTGCGGATCAGGTCGTCGCTCTCGAGGACGTGCTCCATCTTCTCGGGGAGGAGCTCGAGTTCCTTCATCATGTCGGCGCACTGGTCCTGCGACATGTAGCGACGACGCGCCAGCCACAGCGAGATCATGGTGAGCACCGCGACCTGGCCCGTGAAGGCCTTTGTGCTCGCCACGCCGATCTCCGGGCCCACGCGCAGGTACACGCCCGCGTCGGTATCGCGCGAGATCGAGGAACCCACGACGTTGATCACGCCCATCGCCAACGCGCCCCGGTCCTTCGCCTCACGCAGCGCGGCGAGGGTGTCCGCCGTTTCGCCAGACTGGCTCACCGCGATGACGACCGTGCCGTCCTCGATGATCGGGTTGCGGTAGCGGAACTCGCTCGCGTACGTCGCACGCGAGGGGATCTTTGCGAGGTCCTCGAGCAGGTACTCGCCGATCATCGCGGCGTGGAGCGCCGTGCCCTGCGCGGTCAGCACCACGTGGCGGAGCTTGGTGAGTTCCTTGGCGTGGTCCGCGAGGCCGCCCAGCACGACCTTGCCGTCGCGGGCGTCGAGCCGGCCGCGGAAGCAGTTGCGGAGCGACTTGGGCTGCTCGTGGATCTCCTTCTTCATGAAGTGCGAGTAGCCGCCGAGCTCGATCTCGGCGAGCTCGAGCTCGAGCTGCTCGATGCGGGGCGTGACGGGGACGTTGTTGATCGTGGAGGTGCGGAAGCCCTTGGGGGTGATCTTCACGACGTTGTAGTCGTCGAGCGTGAACGCCTGGGTGGTGTGCGACACGATCGCCTGCTGGTCCGAGGCCACGACGTACTCGCCGTTGCCGACGCCAACAAGCAGAGGCGAGCCCTTGCGCGCCACAACGAGCGTGTCGGGCTCGCGCTCGCAGATCACCGCGATGGCGTACGCGCCGGTCACTTCGCGGAGCGCGGCCTGCACCGCCTTCTCGAGATCCCCTTCGTACAACTCACCGATGAGCATCGCGAGGACTTCGGTGTCGGTCTGGCTGTGGAAGGTGTGGCCCTTCTCCTCGAGGTAGGTCTTGAGCGCGGCGTAGTTTTCGATGATGCCGTTGTGCACGAGGGCGATGCCGACTTTGTCGTCTGTATGGGGGTGGGCGTTGACGTCGGTGACCCCGCCGTGGGTGGCCCAGCGGGTGTGGCAAAGACCGATAGCCCCGCGGAAGTTCCCGATGGACTCGAGTTTGTCCTCGAGGTTGGCGACGCGGCCGACCGACTTGGCGATCTGGAGCTTGCCGTCGTGGATGACGGCGATACCGGCGGAGTCGTAGCCGCGATATTCGAGACGCTTCAGGCCCTCGACAAGAAGGGTCTGGCAGGGCTTATTCCCGACATAGGCGACGATTCCGCACATAATCGCTCACTCCGTGATCCACGGCGGCTGGGCCGCGAAGGTGGATGGTAGGGTCCGGTATCTCGAGGGGGTCCAATGGAGAACTCCCCCCACTACTCATCGGAAAGAGAGGGGGTTCGGGCGAGCCGCAAATGAGGGGAGGGAGAAAGCTCAAAGCTCAAAGCTCAAATCAGCAAAGCAGCAAATTCGGAGAAGAGGAGTGCGGGCTCAGTGAGGAGGGGACGGCGGTTGGGCGGGGGGTTCGTCGGAGATCTGGGATTTCGGATCTGCAGTTTCAGAGTTCAGATCGGAGGACTCGGAGGGGGCGGGGGCTTCGTCTGAGATCTGGGATTTCGGATCTGAGAGTTCAGAGTTCAGAGCTGAGGGCGAGGAGGGGGCGGGGGCT
>JBEIUO010000057.1:0-8482 GCA_040374335.1 Phycisphaeraceae bacterium | reverse complement strand
GGCTCCCATGCCCTGGACGAGCTGCCCCTCTGTCACGTCCGGCTGCAGGACGACGCCCGCTGGCCCTGGCTGATCCTGATCCCGCAGGTCGCCGGTGCCCGGGAGATCGAGGACCTGTCCGCCGCGGAACGGCGCCTGCTGGTCGAGGAGATCGTGGCCGCAGGACACGCTGTCCGGGCCCTGGGCGTCGCCCTCGCCCTGAAGGTGGACAAGCTGCGGCCGTGGGACCTGGCGGTGGACGTGAAGGGCCGTGCACCACTGCGGCCGTTCGACGGCGGCGACGACCTGATGCGAAAGTCGGTGGCGGCGTGCGAGCGGCTGGATCCGCGCCTGGGCGCGATGCTCGCGGAGCTGGGTGACGGAGGCAACTCCCGCGGCGCGAGCGGCGGGGCGTGCCTCGACCTGGACAGCCGCAAGGGCAAGGCGCCGGGCGGGTACCAGTACATGCGCGATCGTTCACGTCGCCCGTTCATCTTTATGAACAGCGCGGGGATGCTCAAGGACGTGGAGACGATGGTGCACGAAGCGGGGCACGCGTTTCACTCGATGCTTTGCCGTGACGAACCGCTCCTGGCGTACCGCCACAGCCCGATCGAGTTCGCCGAAGTGGCGAGCATGTCGATGGAACTGCTGACGATGCCGCACTGGGGTCGCGGGGGGCCGCGGAGCGCCGACGGGAAACCGGTGTTCTTCGAGGACAAGCAGGACTTCGACCGGGCGTGCCGGGAGAACATCCAGAGCAGCGTGCTGCTGCTGCCGTGGATCGCGACGATCGACGCGTTCCAGTTGTGGGTGTACGGCAATCCCGGGCACACGCGCGAGGCGAGGACCGCCCACTGGCTGGAGCTGGACCGTCGTTTCGGCGGCACGGCGGACTGGACGGGGCTCGAGCAGTACAAGAGGCACTTCTGGCAACGGCAGATCCACCTCTTCGGGCACCCGATGTACTACATCGAGTACGGGATCGCCCAGCTCGGGGCGCTCCAGCTCTGGCTGATCAGCCTCGAGCGTGGCGAACGCGCCGCGGTTGACCTGTACATGAACGCGCTGCGGCTCGGTGGCAGCCGGCCGCTGCCGGAGCTCTTCCGCGCGGCGGGTCTTCGATTTGATTTCGGCCCCGAGGCGCTCAAGGGGCTCGTCGACCGTGTCGCGGCCGAGTTGGATCGCCTGCCCGACTGATACCACCCGCACAACCGGAACGCGACCACACTTCGCGGATCGGAGCGGGTTGCACCCAGCGGAAAGCGGGGCACCTTACCGACGTGGACGATCGCACCTACCAGACCGCCCGAGAACTGATCCTGGAGGCGCTGCGGCTGCCCGTGGGCGAGCGCGCGGGGTTCCTTGACCAGCGGTGCGGATCGGACGCGACGTTGCGGCGGGTCGCGGGCGGCATGCTGGCCCAGCAGGAATCGGCCACCATCGCGGGTGGTGCGGCGGAGGAGCTGTTCGAGTCCGCGCACGCCGCCCGGGAACAAGGCACCGCCGATCCCGTGCAGACCTTCGCACCACTCAAGAAGCTGGGGCGGTTCACCGTCAAAAAGCTGCTGGGCGAGGGTGGGATGGGCGTGGTGTACCTCGCCGAGCAGGACCAGCCCCGCCGGACAGTCGCGCTCAAGGTCATCCGCCCGGGGCTGCTCACGCCCCGCCTGCTGCGCAGGTTCGAGCTCGAGTCGCAGGTGCTCGCACGCCTGCAGCACCCCGGTATCGCGCAGGTGTTCGACGCGGGTACCGCCGATACCGGCGCGGGGCCGCAGCCGTACTTCGCGATGGAACTGATCGAGGGCGAAACGCTCGCGGAGTACGTCTCCCGCGCGAAGCCTCCGATCCGGGCACGCATCGAGCTCTTCTGCAAGATCTGCGACGCCGTCCAGCACGCGCACACCAAGGGCGTGGTGCACCGCGATCTCAAGCCCTCGAATATCCTCATCACCGGCGCGTGCGAGCCGAAGATCCTCGACTTCGGCGTGGCGCGTGCGACCGACAGCGATGGCGCGGTCACGCTCGACACCATCGCCGGCCAGCTGGTCGGCACCGTGCCCTACATGAGCCCCGAGCAGATCGCGGGCGAACCGGGTGACGTCGACACACGATCCGATGTGTACACGCTGGGCGTCATCCTCTACGAAGTGCTCAGCGGTCGCATGCCCCACGATCTGCGCGACAAGACCGTACCCGAGGCCGCGAGGGTCATCACCACCGACGAACCCCGCGCCCTCGCGATGGTGAACCGCGAATGCCGCGGCGACCTCGATACCATCGCGCGCCGGGCGCTCGAGAAGGACCGGGCGAGGCGGTATCAGTCGGCGTCTGATCTCGCGGCGGACCTTCGGCGGTTCCTCTCGGACGAACCGATCCTGGCACGCCCTCCGAGCACGGTCTACCAGTGGACGAAGTTCGCTCGCCGCAACCGCCAGCTCGTCACGGGCATCGTGGCGGCATTCGTGCTCCTGATCCTCGGGATCGCGGGCACGTCCTGGCAGGCGAAGCAGGCCACCGCGGGCCGCAACGCCGCGATCAAGGCCGAAAAAGCCGCCGCCGAAGAGGCCGCCCGCGCGCAAGCGGTGACTCTGTTCCTTACCGACATGCTCTCGGCCGTGGATCCGGAGATTGCGCAGGGACGCGAGCCCAAGCTCGGCGAGTTACTGGACACCGCCGCGGCACAGGCGGGGGGTCTGAAGGACAAGCCCAGCGTGGAGGCGGCCGTCCGCGACGCCATCGGCCGCACGTACCGCAACCTCGGGAAGTACGAGCAGGGACAGATCGAGTACCTCGAGGTGGTCCGGCTATGCGAAGCCACCGACGGGCCGCAGGCCAAGACCACGCTGCAGGCGAGACGCAATCTCGCGGGGATCATCGCCGACCGCGGCCGATTCTCGGAAGCCCAGGAGTTGTACGCCACCGTGCTCGAGATCTACGAGCGCGTCTATGGCAAGGACGATCCCGATACCGCGATGACCTCAGCCGAGCTCGGGCGCGTGTACCAGGAGACGGGCGGGATGGCAAAGGGTGAAACGCTTATCCGCGCGGCGATTGCGGTGTGCGAACCCGCGTGGGGCTCCCGTCGTCGCGAGGTGCAGACGCTCTACAACAACCTCGGCATCGTGCTGAAGGACCTCGGCCGTTTCGAGGAATCGGTGGAGATGCTCCGTAAGGCGTACCAGATGCGGGCCGACACCGTCGGGCCCGACCACCCCGACTCACTCACCACGCTCAACAATCTCGGCGCGTCGCTCCAGCGGCTCGGCCGCAACGAGGAGGCCGCGGGGATCTTCGAGGACGGCCTCGCGCGGCGCAGGCGAGTTTTCGGCGAGCGTCACGTCTCCACCATGATCTCGGCGATCAACCTGGGGCAGTTCTACGTCACGATCAAGGAGTACGGCAAGGCGGAGCCGCTGCTCCGCGAGGCGTACGAGGTCTTCACGCAGCAGCTCGGCGACTCCCACACCAAGACGCTCATCGTCATGAACGCGCTCGCGTTCCTCTGCGAGGACCTCGGACGCGCCGCCGAGGCCGAGGACTTCTACAAGCGCGTGGTTCAGCTCCGTCGCGACGCCGCCGGCGGCAAAGACCCCGAGACCTGGAGCGCGATGAACAACTACGCGATGTTCCTGCAGAGCCGCGGCGACTTCGGTCCCTCGCTCACCCAGTTCGAGGAACTCATGCAGCTTGTCGACGCCGGGCTCCCCGAGGACCACTACCTCGCCGCCATCTTCCGCAACAACTACGGCGACTGCCTTCGCGCAGCGGGCCGCACCGACGAGGCCCGCAGGGAGCTCACCCGCAGCCGCGATGTTCTGGCCGCGAAACTCGGCAAGGACCACGCCCGCACGCTCCGGGCGGAGGAACGACTGGCCCGACTCGGGGAACCGACGTCCCGATAAATGACAAGACGCGGTCCCCCTGACGGTAACCGCGTCCTGCCTGTGTCGTGTGTGCCAGATGAATCGAATCAGCGGGGCGGGAGCGGGGTAGCTCGGCCGTACCCCGAGGCCGCACGCGGCGGCGCGGCGGCCGGCGCGGGCGCCGGCGTCGGTGGCGCAAAGGGCGTGTTGGTTGGTGTTGGATTCAGACGCTGGGCGCGGAGCTGATCGATGTTGCGATCCAGCTTGCCCAGGATCGACTTCACTTGGTTGAACGATTTCTCGGACGGACCCATACGCACCTCCGTGTTCAGAAGTGCTATCGACCGCATCCGCGCGTGCATTTGTTTCTGGCGCAAGAAGTGCCGCGGCGCGGGGGCTGTGGGTGGGGTGTGCGGTTTGTGCGGGTGTGCGGGCGCTCGCGCCGCGTTACACGCGGAAGATCGAGCCGAGCTTCTTGCCCAGGAGGCTGGAGGCCGCGACGAGTGTGACGGTCAGGAGGGCCATGCCCCACACGCCCATCGCGCTCGCGATGTACGGGCCGTCGCCGTAGCGGTCCGCGAACGACCAGATCGCTTTCGTGATCGGGAAGTCAGCCGCTTGCTGCGCGAGGATCAGCGAATCGGAGACCTCGAGCATCGAGAACGCGAAGACCAGCAGGCCGCCGGCGATCAGGTTCGCCATGATCAGCGGCAGGATCACACGCCGCACCGCCGTGACGCGTGATGCGCCGAGGTTGATCGCCGCCTCTTCCAGTTCGCCGCTGGTCTGCTCCAGACCAGCCACCGTCGAACGCACGATGTACGGCAGCCTCCGGATGGAGTACGCCATGATCAGGAACGGCACCGGGTTCGGGTCCGCCGAGATGATGCTCGCAAAGCCCGACAGCGGCCCGTCCTTCCCGAACGGGAACCGCAGGCTCATCGCGACGTACCCGAAGGCCATCACCAGTCCCGGCACCGCCAGCGGCAGCATGCACAGGGCGTCCAGCACATTCCGGCCGACCACCTTCGTCCGCACGATCAGGTACGCCACCACGATCCCCACGCCGATGTCCAGCACCATCGCCCCGGTCGCCAGCTTCAGGCTGTTCAGGATTGAGCGGAACGAGTCCGGGGCACCGAGGGCTTCGCCGTAGTGCGAACTCGTGAACACCTTCGGCAGCACCGATCCATACCACTGCCCGGGGTGCGTCACGCTCGTCAGGATCACCCCCAAGTGCGGCATCACGGCCAGGAACGTCACCGCGGCAAAGAACCCCGCCGCCGCGTACCCCTTCCACCCAGAGAGTTCCGCCTCGCCCCCCGCCCGGGCGGCCTTGCTGTACATCGCGTGGCCCCGCTTGCCGAATAGGACCTTGCCTAGCACGTACGTGCCGATCGCCATCACCAGCAGCACCACGGTGAGCGCGTAAGGCTCCGCGTTGTTCTCCACGTCCTTTAGGCCGTTGAAGATCCGGACGGGCGCCACCTTGTAGTAGTCGAACATCAGCGGCGTGCCGAGCTCGGTGAAGCTCCAGATGAACACGATCGTGCCGCCCGCGAAGAGGCCCGGCCGGATCAGCGGGAGCGTCACCCGGAAGAACGTCCGGGTGCGACTCGCGCCCAGGTTCTCGGAGGCCTCCGCTAACGCGGGATCAAGGTTCGCCAGAGCAGCCGTCGCGTTCAGGTAGATGATCGGGTACAGCGACAGGGCCTGCATCGCCATGACGCCGAAGACCTTTGCATCGCCCAAGATGTCGAAGTCGGTTCCGAAGAGGGCGTTGACCGCGCCCTCTTTGCCCAACATGGCACGGATGCCGATCGCCCCGACGAACGGCGGCAGAATCAGCGGGACCAGGATGCAGGCGTTGAACAGTCCCTTGAGCGGGAACTTGTACCCCGCGCTCAGCACCGCCAGCGGGAGCGCGATGAGGACCGCCAGTGTCGTGGTGCCCGTGGCCAGCTTGAGGGAGTTCACCAGCCCATCGACAACGATCGGGTTCTCGAAGAGCCGTATCAGGTGGTCGAAGGTGAACCCGTGACCCGTCGCGGGGTCTTCCGCGAATCCCCCGCGAACCGTCAGCAGGATGGGATAGATCAACAGCGCCCCGAGCACGACGAACATCGTGCCCGCGAGGATGTAGTGCCAGGCGTTTGCGCGGACGCGGTCCGGGGACATGGGGCAGAGTGTAGGGTCGGAGCCGACCCGGTGAAGAACCCGTACCATCGCCGCGGCAGGAGTGGAGGGGCGGGGGGTGGAGGCGACCGCGATGCAGAACGTGACAACTTCGCAGTGCGGGCCGTGGGTCCTCCGCCTGGAGTCCAGGCCTCATGCGGCCCATCCGGCGTTGCTCGCGGCAGAACTGTGGTACCAAGGCCGCGAAGACCCGATCATTAACCTGCGAGACGGCCCCTTTGCCCCGGTGGTCTGTGAGTTCGGCCCCGGGCCGGTGCTGCGGGTGGAGCTCGTGCTGATGGCCAATCCGATGGGAGGCACGATCCGCGCGGAGATCGACCTCGATGGTGCGGAATGGACCGGCGCGGGTTCGAACGGACGCCAACCGGTCTCGCGGTTCATCGAGCGCTTCGCGAGTCCTCGCACGCCCATGGGACCCTGGCCGGTGCAACCGAGGCCGATCCCTCCCATATCGCCCGCGGTCCACGCCGCTCCACCGCCTCCCGCCATTGACGCCCAGCCCGCCTCCACCGACGTTCCTTCCCGCCCGGAACCGATGTCCGCTCCCGCTCCGGAGTCACCCTCGCACCGGCCACCCGGCCTCCGCCGCGAGATGCGGAGCAAGGACGGGGAGTGGCTCTTCGATCTGGAGGAGAACGGGCGGTTCGAGCTCACGGCGGGAGGACGCGAGCGACCGTACTACGACGTGCGTGTTGTCAGGCTCTCGGACTGGAAGGTGATCGCCGACACGCGGTCCCGCGGGTACGAGGGGTGGGTGATCGGGGACGAGATCCTGCTCTCACGCCCGAGTTGTCGCGAGCCGTGGATCGCCGTGGACACGGTGTACGGTGAGTTCTGGTTGGAAAACGTGCGTGGCCCGTTCTCCGAGGTCCGGGACGTCGCAACCCTCGCCCAGGAGTGGTGAGCGGTACAGGCGAGGTGAAACTCGCATCGGTGGACTCCTATAGTTATGCATCGCCGTCACCCCCGGCGATCCAAACCCAACGTATGGCCAAGGGGGGTTGGCCGATGTTCAGCGACGCTCGGAAGCGGTTGTGAGTGGCCGTGCCGCGCGTCGCGAAGGAGTCTGGATCATGGCAAACGGCAAGTGGACCAAGGCTGAGCTTCTCTCCCGCCCCGTCGAGCACGTCGACATCACCAAGTTTGACGCCCGCCCGATCGTCAAGAGCTACCGCGAGATGGCCTACTCCTCGCGCACGCTCGCGAACGCGGCGGACATCTACTCGATGATGCTCAAGGACAAGGAGTGCGCGGTGATCCTGACCCTCGCGGGATCGCTGATCTCCGCCGGCCTCAAGAAGGCCATCGTCACGATGATCGAGAACAACATGGTGGACGCGATCGTCTCCACCGGCGCGAACATCGTCGACCAGGACTTCTTCGAAGGCCTGGGCTTCAAGCACTACATCGCTCCCGGCAGCCCCGAGGCCCCGCCCGTCGACGACATGACCCTCCGCAACATGATGATCGACCGCATCTACGACACCTACATCAACGAGGACGATCTTCGCGCGTGCGACCACGCGACCTACGAGATCTTCAACGCCTTCGCCCCCGGTGCGTACTCCAGCCGCGAGTTCATCGAGGCCATGGGCGCTTACCTCGCGAAGAACCACGCGAAGAACGAGTCGATCGTCAAGAGCTGCTACCAGAAGCGCGTCCCGATCTTCGTCCCCGCGTTCAGCGACTGCTCCGCGGGCTTTGGCATCGTCCTCCAGCAGACCGAGGCTATCGAAGAAGGCCGGGGCCAGGTCGCCATCGACAGCGGCAAGGACTTCCGCGAACTCACCGATATCAAGCTCGCGTGCAAGGACACCGGCCTGCTCATGATGGGCGGCGGTGTGCCGAAGAACTTCGCCCAGGACATCGTCGTCGCCGCCGAACTCCTCAACGAGCGCAAGGGCGGCAAGGCCCGCGGCGACATCGGCATGCACAAGTACGCGGTGCAGATGACCGTGGCCGACAGCCGCGACGGCGCCCTCTCCGGTTCCACCCTCCGCGAGGCGTGCAGCTGGGGCAAGGTCGACATCGTCCACGAGCAGATGGTCTTCGGTGAGATCTCGGCCCTCTTCCCGATCCTCGCGAGCGACGCCTACCTCATGTCGCGATAGGCAGACCACGATGACGACGCACCGCCCGACGCCCACCTACGACGAACTGATGCGCCCATCGCGCCGCCATTTCCTCGGCGCGTCCGCGCTCGGCCTCGGCGGGATCGCGCTCGGCGACATCTTCGGTGCGCGCGTGGCGCGCAGCGACACGATCCAGGCGCCGCACGTCGCGCCGCGCGCGAAGCACGTCATCTACCTCTTCCAATCCGGCGGCCCGTCGCAGTTCGAGACGCTCGATCCGAAGCCGAGGCTGCGCGACATGCACGGCCAGCCGCTGCCCGACAGCGTGCGCGCGGGCCAGCGCCTCACGGGCATGAGCGGAAACCAGGC
>JBEIUO010000198.1:0-5565 GCA_040374335.1 Phycisphaeraceae bacterium | reverse complement strand
TCAAGGACCGCCTCGGCGCCAAGCGCTTCGGCACCTGGGACGTGATCTTCTGCCGGAACGTCATGATCTACTTCGACGACGCGATGAAGCTCCAGTTGCTGCGCTCGTTCAGCGACCAGCTTGCCGACGACGGCACGCTCTTCATCGGTCACTCCGAGATGATCCGCGCAGAAGAGGGTGTGTTCGCACCCCTCTCCATCCCGCAGGGCTTCTGCTACCGCAAGCTCTCGAACATGAAGAAGACCACCTGATCCCAAGACCAACCTGTTCCGCATACCGGGGATGAACCATGTCGTTTGGCGGCTTTGATCCCGAAATCCTTCAGGACTTCCTCACCGAGTCCGGCGAACTCCTCGAGACCCTCGAGGGCGACCTCGTCGGTCTCGAGAAGGATCCGACGAACCTCGACCTCATCAACCGGGTCTTCCGCGCCCTGCACACCATCAAGGGCAGCGCGAGCTTTCTCGCGCTGACCAACCTGGTCAAGATCGCGCACGTCGCGGAGAGCGCGCTCAACGCCGCCCGCAACCAGACCGTGACCGTCGACCACCACCTGATGGACCTCCTCCTTCAGGCCGTCGACATCCTCAAGGTTCAGATGGCCCAGATCCGCGAGGGCAAGGACCTGGTCTGCCCGCCCGACGCGCTCGTCGAAGAACTCGCCGCTATCGGCGAAGGCAAGCAGACCCCCGCCCCCACTGGTACCGCGGAGACGCCCCGCGCGGGCACAGCCACGGCCCCGACCGTCACCAACGGCCGGACCATTACCCGCCTGGACCTCCCCGCCGGCAAGGCCGACCTTCTCGAGTTCCTCGTCGCCGACATTGAAGAAACCATCGGGAAGATCACCAGCCACTGCCCGGCACTCGCGAACGACGACACCCGAGCCGCGGCGAGCGCCGAAATGGCGACGCTCTCGGAAGAACTCTCCAAGGCCGTCGCATTCTTCGACTTCGACTGCTTCACGCGCCTGGCGGCCTCGCTGCGAGATGCCGCGGAGAACGCGGAGGCCACGCGGGGCGAGGGAGCGGAGCAGATCGTGCCCCGGCTTCTGGCGATCTGCAAGGTACTGGCAGAGCAGTGCGCCGGGCTCAAGAAGAACGAACTGATCGGCGTGGCCATGGGGCAGATGCTCGGTCGGCTGGACGACGCGCTCAACGCCCGCGACCTTGGCACTGGCCGCCTTCCCAAGGGCTGCGACGCCGACCAGGCGATGGCCTTTGACGGCGTCGGCGGTGGCACGCCGCTGGAGTCCGCAGCGCCCGAAGGACCGAGCACGTTGACGACAACCACGTCCCCGACCGGTGCAACCGCTCCGGTCGCGAAGACGGAAGAGACCGGCGCAAAGGGCGCGGCGACCAGCGTCGAGAGCACCATCCGCGTCGAGGTGAACCGCCTCGAAGCGCTGATGAACCTCGTGGGCGAACTCGTGCTGCAGAAGAACCGCGTGAACGCGATGGCCCGCAAGCTCAACTCCGAACAGGAGATCGCCGGCGACACGCTCGAAGCCGTCACGATGGCGGCGGGAAGCCTCGACCGTGTGACCGCCGACATCCAGGCGGCGGTGATGCGCACGCGGATGCAGCCGCTCGAACGGTTGTTCTCGAAATACCCGCGGCTGATCCGCGACCTGGCGACCAAGACCGGCAAGAAGATGCAACTGGTGATCGAGGGCGGCGACACGGAAGTGGACAAGTCCGTGATCGAGGAACTCGGCGACCCGCTGGTCCACCTCCTGCGGAACTCCGCCGATCACGGCATCGAATCCCCGGAGACCCGCGAGGCCGCCGGCAAGCCGGCGTCGGGCACGATCACGCTCCGCGCGAGCCACGAGGGCAGCCAGGTCCGCGTGCTGGTCATCGACGACGGCAAGGGCCTGCACCGCGACAGGATCGCCGCGAAAGCCGTTGAGCGCGGCCTGGCAACCGCGGAACAAATCGCGGGCATGACCGAACGCGAGGTCTTCCGCTTCATCTTTGAGCCCGGGTTCTCGACGGCGGAGAAGGTCAGCGACCTTTCGGGCCGGGGCGTGGGCATGGACGTGGTGCGGACGAACATCGAGCGGCTCAAGGGCGCGATCGAACTGTCGAGCCAGCCCGGCGTCGGCACAACGATCTCGATCACCATCCCGCTCACGGTCGCGATTCTCCCGGCGATGATGGTGGGTGTGCGGGGCGAAGTCTTCGCGATCCCGCTGACCAACATCCTGGAGATCGTCAAGCCCGAGAGCGCGCAGCTGTACACCATCGGCGAGCGACCGGTTATGCGGCTGCGCGACAGCGTGCTGCCCCTCGTGAACGCCGCCGAGGCTCTCGGACTCGCCTCAAACGATGATGAGGTTCTGCCTTTCGCGGTTGTGCTGACCATGAACGATCAGCGCATCGGATTGCTGGTTTCTCGCTTGATCGGCCAACAGGAAGTGGTCATCAAGCCGATCGACGAGGGCGCCGCCCGGCGGCGTTCGATGGTGTCGGGCGCAACAGTGCGCGACGACGGTGGCGTTAGTCTAATCGTGGACGTGGCCGAGCTGATGAGGCAGGCCCAAGGAGCATTGGTCGTCGCGTAGGGGCTTCGGCCCAGCGCGCATGCAGGAGCTTTCACACAATGGATCCACACTACATCAAGTGTTTCGTGCAGAGCGTGCAGAACGTCTTCTCGACGATGCTGCAACTGCCCGTCGCCGTTCGCGAGCCCAAGGTCAAAACACCCGGCGGCCCGCAGAACGACGTTTCCGGCATCATCGGCCTCAGCGGAGACGTCGTCGGCACGGTCGTGCTCGCGTTCCCCAATGAAACCGCCGAGCGGGTCGTCGCGCTCTTCTGCGGCCAGAAGCTCGAGGTCGGCACCCCCGACTTCAGCGACGCCGTCGGCGAACTCGTCAACATGGTCAGCGGTGGGGCAAAGGCGCTCTTCAAAGACCGCAAGTGCTCCATTTCCTGCCCCAGCGTCGTCGTCGGTGGTCACCACAGCGTCAGCGTCCCCTCGGACACCGTCACCATCGTGATCCCCTGCGACACCGACTGCGGCCCCTTGACGCTCGAGGTCTCGATCCGCAAGCTCGAACCTGCAACCACCACCACCCCTGGCGCCACCGCCGGCGCTCGCGCCTGATCCCGATCCAATACAACAACTGACGGGAGAGGCCAAGCTGCCGACTCCCGAGGAGTGATGACCATGCGGATTCTGCTCGTTGACGACTCCAAGACCATGCGGAACATCCAGAAGGCGGTGCTTGCCCAACTTGGTCACACCGAAATCCTCGAGGCATGCGACGGCCAGGACGCCCTTAGCCGCGCACCCGCCTTCCGCCCCGAGCTCATGCTCGTCGATTGGAACATGCCGAACATGGACGGCCTCACCTTCGTCAAGACCTGGCGACAGACCAACAAGCAGACGCCCATCATCATGGTGACCACCGAAGCCGAGAAGTCGCGCGTCATCGATGCCATCAAGGCCGGCGTCAACAACTACGTCGTCAAGCCCTTCACCCCGGACCTCCTGTCCCAACGCATCCAGGAAACGCTCGCCAAGTGCGGCGCTTCCGCCGCCGCCTGACCGACGCCTTTCCTCGGGGAGCCTCCGCGTGTCTTCATCAGCGCCAAGCCTCCGGCTGGAACTGGGGCACGCCCGCCTCTCCGCCACCCTCATTCTCGAGCCCGACGCTCCGACCAGCGAACTCTCCGAGTCGCTGGTCGTCGCCTTTCTCGAAGAACGCGGGCTCGCCCCAGATCCCGACCGCCTCCCCCGCATCCGCCAACTCCTCGCCGAGCAGGCCGCGGCACCCGCAGCACGCCACTCCTGCATCGTCGCCGAGGGCTTCCCGCCCAAAGACGGTGTCGACGGCCGATTCGAGTTCGACCCCGCGCTCTCCGAACACCCTACCGTCCCCGCTCCCTCCGACTCCGAAGCACCCGCCCACACCGACCACTACGCCTCCCGCATCGGCATGACCGTCCGCGAAGGCGCGGTCCTGGGTCGCGTCATCCCCCCTGTCGACGGCTTCGACGGCTTCGACGTCTTCGGCAACTGCATCGCCGCACGCCCCGCACGCCCCTCCTCCATCAAGCACGACGACACCATCGAGCTCGCGTCCGACGGCCGAATGCTCGTGAAAGTCGGAGGCATCGTCGTCACCACGCCGGGCACCATCCGCGTCAACCCGACCCTCGAGATCAACGGCAACGTCGACTTCTCGACCGGCAGCGTCGACTTCCCCGGTGATGTCCTCGTTCAGGGCAGCGTCCGCGATTGCTTCACCGTCAAGGCCGGTCGCGATCTCACCGTCAACCATCTCGTTGACGGGGCCACCCTCGCCGCCACCCGTGATTGCACACTCCGGCACGGCATGGCCTCCAAAGACCGCCACACCCTCAACGTCGGCCGACACCTCGCGGCCAAGTACCTCTCCGGCGTCGAGTGCCACGTCGGCGGGTGCGCGACCATCGAGTCGGACATCTCCCACTGCCTCCTCCACGTCAAAGGAGAACTCAGCTCCCCCGCCTGCAGCGTCGTCCACGGCGAACTCCACGCCGGCGTCGGGTGTGATGTCGCCGAACTCGGCAGCACCGCCGGCGTCGAAACCGCCGTCATCGTCGCCAGCGAAGATCGAAGCGCAGCATACGTCGAGCGTGCTGAACACCTGCTCCACCTCGTCCAGACCCGCCTCGATCGCACCAGCGAACGCCTCAAAGACCTCCGCTCCGTCCACGGCCGTATGACCTCCTCCCAGGCCGACGCCCTCACCGAGCTCTCCTTCGAGTCCGAACACCTCGAGACCGCCACCTCCCGCCTCAAACAGAGTCTCGACCGCCTCCGGGGCCTCCGCGAGGGCAGCCTCAACATCGGCGTCACCGTCCGAACCGCCATCCATCCGGGCACCCGGATCTCCATCGCGAGCTGGAAGGTCACCTTCCGCGAAACCGTCCCCGGTCCCGTCCGCCTCTGGCTCAACCCCTCCGGTGCCCTCGAGTTCACCAACCCCGACACCTCCCAAGTCCTGCCGACCCCCACCGGGGCCCTTGTGGAAAAGCCCCAGGCCGCGCTCCCCCCCCTCCAACAGGCCGCCTGACCCTCTTTCCCCCGATTCCGACCCTCCCGACCCCTCGCCGGGAACTTTCCCTCCCCCACACCCCGTACAATGCTCCCGATGCGACCAATGTTCCGCGTGCCCCGCGAGGCGACGGCGGGGCGAGGAATCGCGGCGGCCCTTCTGGTTGTTCCTGTTCTGTTTGGATTGAGCGCCGCCGCTCAGCCCGAACCCCAGCCTCAACCACCCGCCACGACCGAGCCATCGTCCCCCGCTTCAACCCCCCAAAGCGCTCCCCAGCCGGAGCAGCCGTCGCCCACTCCCCAGGTTGCGCCCCCTGCGCAGGAAGCCACGCACACCGACGTGGAGATCGTCCTGACGGACGGCCGGCGCCTCACAGGCCAGCTCGTGGACCGGACCGAGGAACTGATCCGCGTCCGGATCGCCGGCACGGTCATCCCCCTCAAGATCTCGGACATCTCCGAGATCAAGCCCCAGCGGCCCGTCGAGGAGCGTCACCGTGAACTCCGGGCCGGCAT
>JBEIUO010000507.1:0-3057 GCA_040374335.1 Phycisphaeraceae bacterium | reverse complement strand
CCGCGGTGGCGCACCACGACCGGATGCTCGGTTGAGACCTGATCGAGGTCCTGCATGGTGATCAGGCGCTTGTCCGTGAGCTTCGTGTCGTCGTGGAAGTACCCCGACACCCACGTGCCCGGAGGCGTTTCGCGGGCGCGCCCGCGGAGTTTTTCCACAATGCTCGCGATGGTGACGAACTCCACTTCGAATGGATTGCCCACCAGCACTTCGTACAGCAGCGTGGTACCGCCGGCGTGGTTGTGCGTGTCGATGAAGCCCGGCACGATCGACATCCCCTTGGCGTCGATGATCTGCGTGCGCTTCCCCACCAGCGATCGCATCTCGGCGCTGGTGCCGATCGCGACAAAGCGGCCGGCGCTCACCGCGAACGCCTGCGCCACGGGCTGCGCCCGTTCCATCGTGAACACCTTCGCGTTCCCTACGACGAGCTCCGGATCGCTCGCGGCGCTCCTCGCGAATCCTTGAAGGGCCGACGAGGCGCCAAGCAGCGATGGCGCAAACGCGCCCGCCGCTCCGGCAACGGTGAGGCCCATGAACTCGCGGCGGCTGCGTGGGTCGGCCATCGTTGCTCCTCGGTGACTGTTCGGCAAATCGGGATACGTCAACCTGCGCGCGCCTCGTGGGCCGCTGTGTTTACTTCGAGACCTTCTTGCGCAACTCGTCCAGCCAGTTGATCACCACGACCACCTCGCCCGCCCCCGGACCATACACCGGCGTGAGCATGAGGAACCGTGAGCCGTCCGGCGTGACGTCATAGCCGCGCGTGCGGAAACCGCCGCCGCCGAGCAGATCCGGCTTGCGGAAAAGCGTCACGGGTACGCCGGGCTCGCCCTTCGTGGGCTCAAACGAAACCGACAGCACCGCCTCGCCACGTCGATAGACGATTTCCCGGCCGCCCTTGGTCCAGCGCGGCTGCGTGCCGCCGCCATTCGAGACTTGATGACGACCGCCCGTGCCATCGACCGCGCGAACGAACACTTCGGCAGCGCTGGTTCCTTGCAGTTCCTCGTACACCAACCAGCGGCCATCGGGGGACATATCCGCGCTGAGCTGCGTGGACTCACGCGTCTCAATGGCCGTGGGCTTCCCCCCCCCGATCGGGAGCATCCAGAGTTTTTCCGCGCCGACCGAGGATTCCGAGTAGAGCACCGTCTTCCCATCCGCCGAGACGGCCGAGACATACTTGTCAAACGGTGTCGCGTGCAGCATCTGCGGCGCGGTGCCATCGATGGGGAGTCGCTGGAGGTCGTAGACGGGGGTCTCCACCGAATGCAGGAGGGACTTGCTGTCGGGCATCCACACGGCGCCGAACGAGACCCCTGCGGTGTGGGTGAGCTGGGTGAGTGCCTTGCGCGGCACGTCGAACAACCAGAGTTGGTTTATCACGCCTTCCTTCGTGAGCGCGATCCAACGTCCATCAGGAGAGAGTCGTGGCTCCGCCCACTCTTCCTGCCCCGGCAGCACCTCCTGTTCGGCGCCGGCGCGATCGACCCACACCAGACGTCGCGGCACTCGCCAGCTCGAGGCCCGCATGAGCGCCAACGTACCGCTGGCGGAGACGGTGTAGCCCGAATAGCCAGTCGTGAAATTCGATTGCACGTCCTCGGCGATCGGTACTGGAGTGCCGATCACTTTGAGGGCACGCGCGTCGAAGCGCACGCCGAAGAGTGCGTTCTCTCTCAGAAAAAGCAGATAGCCGTCTACGTAGCGCGGAGCGAACGCCCCCTCGACGAGGATGCTCCGCTTCCCACTCGCGAACTCCACCGCCTCGATGCGCGACTGTGCGATGGGGGTGGTGAAGTTGTTGAAGATCGCCGCCTCGCCACCCGGGAGCGACTGCGGGAACCAGTGCGAGAACTCACGGCGGGCGGTATCCAACCGAGTCAGTTGCTTCTGCGCCCCACCATCGGCGCTCATACGCCAGAGCCCACCCTGATTCTTGGTGAAGAGGATGGTGCCGTCGGTGCCCCAATCCACACCGGAACGGGCATCGGTCGCGAGCACCGTCGCGGGGCCCCCAGCCGTGGGGATCTTCACGACCGAATTGTTCGCCACCACGACCACCCATGACCCGTCTGGGGAAAACGCGAAACCTTCGAGTCTCCCCTCGGTGCCCGACACGGGCGTCACAACGGACGAACCGATTTCACGCACGTAAACGTGCGGCTTGCCAGCGGAATCGGTGCCCATGATGCCCACCTTGCGTCCATCCTGCGAGATCGCCAGCTGCGAGCTCGCGCGAGGTGTCACGGCGGTGAAGGAGAACTCGATGCGCTCGCCGCTGTTGCGTGATCCGGCGTTTAACGCGAGAAACGACCACGCGGCCACGGTGATGGCTGCGACCGCGATCCCCACTGCGCCGAGCGCGATCGACCGCCACCGATAATCGCGCCGCGGCGACCGCGACGACGCCGTCTCACGCGTGGTGGCGAACCGCCCGTCGAGCGCGGCCGCAAACTCCGCGGCCGACGCGAAGCGGTCGGCGGGAAGTTTCTCAAGCGCTTGTGCGATCGTCGCCGCCACGTGCTCGGGCACCGTCTTCCGTTGCGCGACGAGATCCCTCGGCGCCTCGGACATCACCTTCGCAACGATGGCCTGCACACTCGGCCCCGTGAACGGGGGCTCGCCCACGAGCATTTCGTACGTCACCGCCGCGAGTGCGTAGATGTCGGCGCGCGCGTCGATGTGCCTCTCGCCCATCGCCTGCTCGGGACTCATGTACTGCGGCGTGCCCAAGCTCATGCCCGTTTGCGTCATCCGCTCCGAACCCGCCTGCTGCACGGCGATCGCAATGCCGAAGTCGGCAACCAGCGCACCGCCGTGCTGCAGCAGGATGTTCTCCGGCTTGATGTCGCGATGCACGACGCCGCGCTTGTGTGCGTAGTCGAGGGCGCCGGCAATCTCAGTGGCGAGCCGCACCGCGATCGCGACGGGGAGTTGCGTCTCACGGTTCAACCGGTCACGCAATGTCTCGCCGTCCACGTACGGCATCACGTAGTACAGCTGCCCCTCGGCGCTCCCGCTGTCGAACAGCGGAAGGATGTGCGGGTGCTG
>JBEIUO010000565.1:0-2777 GCA_040374335.1 Phycisphaeraceae bacterium | reverse complement strand
CTTCTTCAGATTCAGCGCCGCCGGCCTCGCCTCCGCCTTGAACGCACGGTTGTCCATCGGTCCCGCGTACACGCCCATCGACAGATCCGTCGACCCGCCCGGCGCCAGCGTCCGCACCTTCGAGTACAGCCGCAGCCCCACCACCTGGCCCCCTACCGGCCCCATCTGGTCACGCGTCACCCGCTCAACCCACGAGAACGACTTGTCCGGCTTCGCCGACGCCGTGTCGATCAACGGATACACCCCCGTCGCGTAGTACCGGTTCGTAAACCCGACCCACGACAGCTCGTGCTGCTCCTTCGTCGTCTTCTCGCTCGGCCACTGCGTGATCTCCACCTCCGCCGCGTTCCCCAGCACGTCCTGCCTCGGGTGGGAATGCTCGTCCGCCAGCACCTGCTGCCGAGTCGGGTCATACGCCGGCGCCAGCAGATACCCGAACCGGATCCGCCGCTTGTCCCCGCCGTACGACGTCGAATCCTGCGGCAGGTCCACGGGGCCCATCTGCACCCACACGACCTCCAACGGCATCGCCGACAGGTTCTGGACCGTCTGACGGAACCCGATCTCGAACGCCTTGGGCGTCAACTCGACCGCACGCTCGATCCGAAGCACCGCCGCGCCCGACGCGTCGTCCACGAACGCCTCGAAGACCCCCGTCTTCCCTTGCACCGCACGCCACACCGGACCGCCCGCGTCGTAGAACAACGAAACCCGCTTCTTCGCCGCCGCCCCAGGAATCCCCACATCCACCCACAACGCCGCGAACGGCGTCGTCACCTGCGGCTTGAAGAAGTGCTCCGCCTGCACCTCCACCTGCTGGTCTTCCTTCACCGACAGGAAGTGCTCCGAAAGCTTGATCGACCCCACCCCCGCCCCCACCACCGACATCGTCACCTGCTGCGCGCTATCGCCAGCCTTGTCCAGCGACCCCAGCACTACCCCCCCCACGCTCGCCGAACTATCAAACACCCGCGCCTTCAGCCCCTCCACCGCACCAAGGTTCGGCGCCCCCGTTGGCACCGGTACACCCCCCACCGCGGGCGTCTGCACACCCGACCCCAATGGCTGCCCCTCCACCTTCGAGCCACCCGCCTCCGGTGTCGTGGTCCCGACCTCGGTCCCCACCGCCGCCGCCTCCGTACCCCCGGCTGGCGGCTTCACCTTCGACCCGTTGATAAAGGCCCACGTCACGCCGAGCCCCAAAACAATGGCCGCGGCAGGAATCAACAGACGTGCAAGCGTGTTCTTTGGTTGTGGCATATGGCGAGGTTCGTTGGGAGTGGACCGCCCGCCGTTGCGGCGAGTCAGGCCCCAACGATAGCACGACCCGCCCCACCTTCTCTGCCCTTCGCCCGCTACCCGACCCCTACCGCCCCTCGAACAGCCGATCCCCCAGCCAATCACTCAACTGCGGATTCGACTTGATCTTCGACGCCGTCGCGTTGATGTCGTACTCGATCCGCACAAACTCCACCAGCCCCAGCGGCGCATTCGGCTTGAACCCCGGCCGATCTACCACCGCCTCCCCAGCTCCGTAAATCACCACGTAGCTCGCACGCGGATCAAAGTCTCGCGGCTGCCCCACCGAACCCACGTTCACGATCGCCTTCTCGTCCTCGCGGAAGATGTAGCACCGCTCCTCCCCGAGCTCGTTCGGCGAGTAGAAGTCCGGCTCATCCGTGAACACACCCGGCACGTGCGTGTGACCCACGATGCACACCCGCTGAACCCGGTCGAAGATGCTCTCCAACTTGTCCGGCGAACTCACCGCGTCGTCCGGGAAGATGTACTCGTTGATCGGCCGTCGCGGCGACCCGTGCACCGCCAACACCTGCATGCCCTGACGCCCCCCAGCCCCAACCGGCTCCACCCCGCCCGGCCCGAGCTGCTCCACCACCCGCACCCGCAGTCGATTCAAAAACTCGTACCGCTGTCCCCTCAGCCCGGCATCCGGCTCCCGATCAAACTGATCCCGCGTCCAAAACGCCGCGCTCTCAGCCCCGGGGTTGAAGTTCGTGGGTTCATAGAGCACCCCGTAGTCGTGATTGCCCATGAGCGACCACGCGCACCGGGCCCGCACCATGTCCACGGACTCGAGAGGATCGGGGCCGTAACCAACCGTGTCGCCGAGGCAGACAATCCGCTGAATCCCGCGCCGCTCGATGTCCGCGAGTACCGCACGCAGCGCAACCGCGTTTCCATGGACGTCACTGATCACCGCGGTGGGCACGTCAAAGTCTCCGAGTAGTAGCTTTCAGCGAGCAAGTCTCACACGAACCTGACAAACTGGCGGACCGCCCCGCCCCCTCCCGCCGGGGCTGTCCCACTATAACAGCGTCAACCACCCGCGTGAACGCCCCCGATTCTCCCGAGTTCCCCGCTTTTTACCGATCACCACCCCCCATACCCCGCCTGCCGATCTGGCAGCCCAAATCCTCCGCTTCCACGGTCCGAGATTTGCATATCTCCCCTCGACCAATCGCCGATGTACCCTGTGGACGGGCCGATCCCCGGTCGGGTTCGAACTACCCCCGTCCACCACACCGGCGCACTTTCGGCCGGTGAGCCGAGCTTCGGGAGTACACCACACTCCCGGCGGAAAGGAACAGAAGTCATGCCGGCAGCAGGCGTTACGTATCAGCGGACCCGCGAAATGACCATCGACGAGCTCTTGCTCGAAAACCGAATCGTCTTCCTCATCGGTGAGATCAACTTCTCCTCCGCCGCTCGTGTCATGATGCAGATGCTCTACCTCGAGAACCAGAAGCGAGGCCAGG
>JBEIUO010000414.1:0-3543 GCA_040374335.1 Phycisphaeraceae bacterium | reverse complement strand
TTGATCAGGTAGTCCTCACCTCCTTCGACCGCGAGATTCTCGATCTGGGACTGAATGACCCCGGAGTTGTCGTTGCATGCGAGGGCGTCGTGACGCACGCATCCGTTGTTCAGGGTCAGGGATCCGCACTCGGGGTACACGGCGAGCACGGTGTTGAACTCGCTCCCGAAGGTGTCCACATCGAGCGTCCCGTCCTCGGGCGCGGTGAACCGGTACCACACCGAGTTGTGCTCCGCGGTGCCGTCGCAGGGTGTCAGGTTGTCGCACAGACCGAGCGTCGCGTAGAAGACGTCAACCGGCGGGGCGTCGTACGGCTGGTCGGTTGATGGCAGCACCATCGCGCTCCCGCAGGAATCGTTCGACGGCGGGGTGGGCACGTACTCGAAGTTGAAATCGAGCAGGCCGCCACCCTCGGTCCCGTAGTCCGCGACCTTGATGAGGTACGTCTCTCCGCTGTTCACGGCGAACCCGGTGATCGCCGCCTGGTTGCCCTGGGTGTCGTCGTTGCACGCGAGGAGCGGGGGCAAGATGCACAGGCCGTTCTGCGAGAAGGCGCACGAGTTGAAGATCGAGAGCACGGTGTCGTAGTCGCTGCCGAAGGTGTCGATGTTGATCACGCCGCCGTGCACCGGTGTGAACCGGTACCAGACGCTGTTGCTGTCAAACTGCGATGCGCAGTTGCCCTGCGGCTCGCATGCCGGCCGCGTCGCGTAGTCGGTGTCCAGCAGCGCGGGCTCAAAGGTGAAGCCGCCGTCGTCCGGGTCCGTGATCGACGTCGCGAGGCTGCACACGTCGTTGCTCGGCGCGATCGGCTGGAAAGCAAGGTTGAAGTCCAGCGCCATCGAGCCCGACTGCAAGCCCTTCGCCGAGACCTTGATCAGCACCGAGTCCCCGTGCTGCAGCATCACGTTCGTCACGCGGGACTGGAGCGTGCCGTTGTAGTCGTCGTTGCACGCCAGTTCGGCAGGGTTCACGATCACCTCGCCATTGAACAGAATCGGGCACCCGTCGAACACCGAGAGCACTGTGTCCCACGTTGTTCCCAGCGTGCTCACCGTGAGGAGTCCCGTGTTGGGCGCGACGTACCGGTAGAACACCGTTCGCGACACCGTCCCCGCGCACGACTCGTTCGGCTCCGTGATGGCGTTCGTCGCCCATGTCACCGACTGGGTGTTCGAGTAGTTGAGGCCCTCGACCACAATCGGCGACGAGCACGCGTCGTTCGGCAACGCGAAGGCCCGCAGCGCGTCGTACGCGTTGACGAAGCCGTTGCTGTAGAACGCGTCGTCCCCCGGCTGCCCGAGGTCTTCGCAGGTGTTCAGCACCATCGACCGGACTTGTGAGGGCGTGGCGAAGGGGAACTCGCTCATCACCAGGGCGCACACGCCAGCTACAAGGGGCGATGCCGCGGAAGTCCCGCGGAACGTGGTGTTGTAGTCCGTCTGGGTGTAGCCGTTCGCCCCCTGGCGATCCGTCGAGTAGATGCTGATCCCGCCGGTGCAGGCGTCCACGTTCGTTCCGTAGTTGCTGAAGCTCGTGAGCGTGCCGTCGGGATCCAGCGCGGCGATCGAGATCACGTTCGTCGCCGAACCCGGGAACGCCGAGCCATCGTCGCCGATGGAGTCCGCGCCGCCGTTGCCCGCCGCGGCAACGTGCACCAGGCCCGAGTTCCACGTGTCGGTGTACATGTCCTGCACCGCGTCGTTGGGCGTGCTGCCGAACGAGGCGTTCGTGACTTCGCACCCGAAGTCCCGGCCCCAATCGAGCGCGTTCACGATCCATTCGGAGGAGAACGACACGAACGCGGTTCCGCAGGGGTTCGACTGCTGCACGCCGATCTTGCCGCTCACGACCTGGCAGCCGGGCGCGGTGCCTCGACCGCCGAGGTTGTTGCCCATCTCCGCGGCGCACCCGGCGACTGCAGTGCCGTGGTCGTCGCAGGTGCCGGTGGGCGCACCGTTCCCGACCCCGTTGACGTCGCCGCCGGAGAAGTCGCGGCCGCCCGCCCAGTTCAGGTCGGGGTGCGTCGGTTCGATGCCGGTGTCGATCACGAAGATGTCAACCGAGGTCACACCGTCTTCGATGTCCCAGGCCCAGTCGGTGTCCATGTCCATGTCGATGACGCCGCCGTTGTTCTGCGCGAGGTTGCGGTGCACCCACTGCGTGCCGAACGCCGGGTCTGTGGGGTTCACGAATGCCAGCTCGAGCGTCTCGAGTGCCGCGGGATGGCTCCACTTCATCTCCCCGCTCTCCGCCAGCCGATTCGCGGCACGCATCGCCTCGAATCCGTTCGGGCCGGTGGTGCGGAGGGTCATTGCGCCGGCCATGCTGCCCAGGCGTGGGTTGGCGACTTCGAGTTCGGGAGCGAGTCGCGCGACTGTTGCGATCGCATCGGCGCCGTCCTTCACCCGCACGAGGATCCGGTCGGTCGGCATCCAGTAGCCGCCTTCGACGAACGCGTTGTGGAACACCGGCGAGGCCATGAGCACGCCGGGCCCCTTCGCGACCGCGTCCATGACGCGCGAGCTTTCTGCTTCATCCTTCGCGCTGGCCCGATCCAGCGCGAGCACGACGAAGTCGTTCACGACTTCGTGGCCACCCAGCGCGGGCGACAGCCCGGCGAGGCGTGCCGCGTGGGAGGCGAGATCGATGCGATCGCCGGCGACGTCCTTGGAGATCCGTACGCCGATGCGCATAGGGTCGAGCCGAAGGGGGATCCGAACGCCCATCGTGTAGCTGTAGTTGGGGGTATCTGCGCCCGAGGCCTTCACCCGTGCCGCGACCCGTTCGAGCTGGGCCCGAAGCCCGGCGCGCTTCGCGCCATCGATCGCTGCATCGAACGCGGCCAGGTCTTCCCTCAGCTCGACCGCCCCAGCGTGAAAGACCTCCCCCGGCTCTTCTCGCTGGGCCATCGCGAGCGAAACCCCCAACCCCGCCACCGCCACCATCGCTGCTGCATGCTGAAAACGTGCCATTGTGTTCCTCCAGTGTTCTTTCAAAGCGTCCGACCGAAGCGGTGGACACCCCTACAGGCGGAAGTGGTGGGGGAGGAGGGACACGGGATTTTGAGGAGGGGGGAAGAAGTGGCGGAGTGGCAAAGTGAAGAGTTGCGCGTCAGGCGACGAACCCGGCACCGGTCGGATCCCCAGCGGATCAGCCTTCCCAGGGGTTCGAGGTAAGAACTCCGGTGGGCTCATAGTCCTTGACGTTGCGGGTCATGATCCGCAGGCCGTGGATGAGGGCGGTGGCGGCGATCAGTCCGTCTGCGGCGTGGAGCGTTCGCCCGGCATTGGAGGCTTTGGCGGTGATTTCACCCCAGAGTTGCGCGGTGTCGCGGTCAATCGTAAGGATGCGATCTGAGAAGTGGCGTTCCGTCACGCCAAGCCACGCCTCAAGTTCGCGGCGTTTGGACCCAGCGGGCAGCCGTGCGATGCCGTGGGTGATCTCGCCGATTGAGATCACGCTGATGAAAAAGTCCGCTGGCTCGAGGGATGCGAGCCGCTGTCTCACCATCGCGTTGCCATCGGGCTTGCGGGCCTCGGA
>JBEIUO010000064.1:0-8166 GCA_040374335.1 Phycisphaeraceae bacterium | reverse complement strand
TGAAGGGCACCGGCGAGGAGCCCCGCCGAACCCATGAACTTCGATACACGCGTGTGGCTACCGATCATCCAAACCTCCTTCGCTGCAAAATGCGGGGGTTCTCTGGGTGCGGATGGACCAGCGCGTCGGAGAACATCAACGAGTTATCTTCCCTCAACGGGACTTCGGGGCACGCAACAATCCGATAACAAGAAGACCTTACTATCCGCTGGCGATCGCCGCCGGCGTGGCAGGCGGATGGGGCCCGTCGCGGCCGGTGTTGTTCTCGTGCGAGATGGCGGGACGTTCAGTCGCGTGTGGCCGCGGGGGCGCCCTTGCAGGTGCAGGTACCGCAGCAGGATTTGGCGGCGGCGGGATCGTCGAGGAGGACCTTCTTGCCGACGGTGGGTTTGAAGGTTGCCTGGAAGAATCGCAGGTACTTGGGTTCGTAGTTGAACTTCAGACCGACGACGCGTTCGCGGTTGTTGAAGAGTTCGATGATGGATTCCGCGGTGACGTCCATGTGGGCCTGGGTGTACACGCGACGGGGGATGGTGAGGCGGACGAGCTCGAGTTTGGGGAAGATGTTGTCGCCGGTGTCGGGGTTGCGACCGCTGGAGACCGCGCCGCGTTCCATGGCGCGGACGCCGGATTCGACGTAGAGCGCGGCGGCGAGGGCCTGCGCGGGGAACTGGTCGCGCGGGATGTGCGGGAGCATGGCCTGGGCGTCGAGGAAGATGCCGTGGCCGCCGATGGGGCGGACGATGGGGACGCCGGCTTTGATGAGGAGGTTGCCGAGGTACTCGACCTGGCCGATGCGGGCGCGGATGTGGTCGAACTGGACCGACTCCTCGATGCCGACGGCCATTGCTTCCATGTCGCGCCCGGCGAGGCCGCCGTACGTGTGGAGGCCCTCGTAGACGACGACGAGGTTCTTGGCCTGCTCGGCGAGTTCGTCGTCGTTGACGCAGAGGAAGCCGCCGATGTTGACGAGGCTGTCCTTCTTCGCGGAGTTGGTGCAGCCATCGGTGTACGAGCAGATCTCTCGGAGGATCTCGGGGATGCTGCGGGTGGCGTAGCCGGGCTCTCGCACCTTGATGAAGTACGCGTTCTCAACGGCGCGGGTGGCGTCGAGGAAAAGCCGGATGCCGTGCTTGCGGAGGAGCTTGGAGGTCTCGCGGACGTTCTCCATGCTGACGGGCTGGCCGCCGGCCATGTTGACGTTGGTCTGGAGGTTCACGTAGGGGATGCGGGAGGGGCCGACCTCGCTGATAACGCGTTCGAGCTTGGCGAGGTCGACGTTGCCCTTGAAGGGGGCTTCGAGCGCGGGGTCGTGGGCGCCGTCGTTGATGATGTCGACGAAGCGACCGCCGGCGAGTTCCTGGTGGGCCTTGGTCGTGGTGAAGTACATGTTGCCGGGGACGATGTCGCCGGGTTTGATGAGCATCTTGCTCAGGATGTTCTCGGCGCCGCGCCCTTGGTGGGTTGGGATGACGTGGGTGAAGCCGTAGTGCTTGTGAATGACGCTCTCGAGGTGGTAGAAGTTCGCGCTGCCGGCGTAGGCCTCGTCGCCCATCATCATCGCGGCCCACTGGCGGTCGCTCATGGCGGAGGTGCCCGAGTCGGTGAGGAGATCGATGTAGACGTCTTCGCTCTTGAGGAGGAAGGTGTTGAAACCGGCGGCGGAGATGGCGTCCTCGCGTTCGTCGCGGGTGGTCATCCGGAGGTGCTCGACCATCTTGATCTTGTAGGGTTCGGCCCAGGAACGCTTGCCCATGGAAGGGTCTCCACACCTTGTTTTGTCGTGCAAAACAAGAGTAGGAGATCCGGATATCTTTGTCAAGATTAAGCCGGGGGGCGGTTCCGCGGGGGCTTGCGGCAGGGCGGGGAGGGGCTTAGGTGCAGCCGCGGTCCCAGTCGGTCATGAAGAGGACGAGGTCGTCGAAATCGGTGGTTCCGGAGCCGTTGGTGTCGGCGTCGCCGCTGTCCCACTGGACGAAGAAGGCGATGACATCGTCGCCGTCGACCGCACCGTCGAGGTTCCAGTCGCCGATGCAGGCGGGGCGGTACTCGATGAGGAGCGTGGGGCGGTTGGCGACGGTGGAGGACTCGCGGGATGCGATTCGCTTGGCGGTGACGCCGCTGAGTTCGTCGCCGAGGATGAGGAGGCCGTGGTTGCTTTCGGGGTGGTCGAGCATGTCCTGCACGGCGGCGGTGAGCGCCTCGCTCGAGAAGGAGTAGCGGGCGACGCCGGCGAGGGGGAGAACGCAGAGCGGCGTGGGGTCGAAGTCACCACCGGGCGTGACCCACGGGGAGTTCGGCCAGAAGCGGTGGGACCAGGTGGCGTCGCCGGTCTGCGCGACGGCACCGCCCGCGCCGCCCCGCGTGCCGACGGTTCGTCCTTCGCCCCAGCTGGCGGAGATGCGGTGGAGCGAGGAGAAGTACTCCGGGGCCTGGGTGCGGTTGACGGAGACGGAAAGCCGCGCGGAGGTGATCGTGGAGCCGGCTGGAACGGCAGCGGCGATGTCGAAGCGGAGCATGGCGCGGCGGATGCGACCGGAGCCGGTTCTTCCGACGAAGAGGGAGCCGCCACCGCCGCTGAGTTGATCTTCCGGGGCATCGGGCTCAAACAGGCTGGCGTCGTTGGCGGGAAGGAGCGTGGTGATGTCAGCGGCGGCGAGAGGAGCGGCGAGCGTTGCGGCGAGGGTGAACGCGAGGACGTGGGAACGCATGGGGCGAGCTCCTGGGTGCGTGGTGCGGGGCGTTCACCACTCTAGCAGAGCCTGCAAGCCCCTCGGCCCCGTCCGTACTTCTCGGGCGATGACTCGGGGGCGGAGGTTCCTATCATGGGCTCATGTCCGACGACACCCCAACCGAACAGGATCCTCGCTTCCCCAGCGGCCCGTGGTTTGGCTTTTACCGCCAGGGCGGGACACAGAGCCGCCAGCGGTTCATGCTGACGTTCCGGAGCGGGCGGATCGACGGGCAGGGGCGTGATCCGGTTGCGCCGTTCAGCATCCACGGGTTTTACGACCTGTCGACGGGGAACGTGTCGCTCACGAAGTTCTACGGGCCGTACTGCGTGCACTACACGGGCAAGGCGGAGGGGGACGGGATCCCTGGGGCGTGGGAGATCCGGTACGGGCTGGGCGTTTCGGATCGCGGGCAGTTTCACATCTGGCCAGATGAGCTGGCGATGGAAGAGGGCCTGCGGTTGAGCGCTGAGGAGCCGGTGCCGGTTCACGCGTAAAGCACCTCGGCAAGTCCGGAGCGCACGGGGTTCGCGGCGGCCTGGAGCGTGGCTGGTTCTGTGGATACCTGAGGCTCGGTTGGGGAGCGCGAGCTCGGTCCACCCGAGCGTGTGGCTCATCGGCGATTAGCCGCCCCGAACACGCGGTTTGCTTTCCGATTTGTGGATGTTATAGTTCTACATTACAGAAGTCCTACTGCCTATCCGCCGATCCCATCTCCGAGGAGCGTGACGAGTGACGCTGGGACCCCAGAATCTACTTCCGCTGCTTGGAGAACTCGACGCCGCGCTGTTGCTTGAAGACGCGGACCCCGTCGACTGGATCGTGTGCGGTGGAACCGCGCTGGCGCTGCGAGGATTCGGCGTGCGGACCACTCGGGACATTGACGTGCTCGGCACGCCGCTTCCGGGCAGCACAGGGATCGCGGTGATCGGGGCCTTTCCGCCTGCTGTTCAACGGGCCATCGCGCGTGTCGCGGCGGCGCACCCCGAGCTCGATGGAATGGGACCGAACTGGGTCAACCTGGGACCTCAAGCGATCACGACGGCCGGTTTGCCCGCGGGGTTCACGGAACGACTCACACCCATTCGAATCGGCGACCGGCTTCGGTTGCACCTGCCCGGGCGGGCGGACCTGATCGCGATGAAGCTCTACGCGGCCGCGGACGATCTCGGGGCACGGCAGCGTGTGCACTTCACGGATCTGACCGACCTCGCGCCAACGCCGGCCGAGATCGAGTCCGCGATCAACTGGGTGCGGTCGATGCCCGATCCCCGTTTCCTGCTGCTTCCGACACTGAAGCGCATTGTTCAGGAGCTCGGCCATGAAGACCTCGCCTACTACATCTGAAACCCGCGTGCGCGAAGCCCTGCTGGACGTTCTTCACCTTCAGTGGAGGGAGTTTGGCGTGCCGCTCCGAGCACCGGAGCTGGAGGGCCAACTGGAAGTGATCGATCCCGAATCCCTTCTGTGGTGCTCCCTCGAGTTCACGCCGACCTCACCTCGGCTCGCGGAGGGAGTGAAGGCTTGGTTCGCTGCGAACCGAACCAAGATCAACCGCCAGCGTCTCAACAAACTCGCGCGTCGTGCGCGTGCGGACCACCGAACCGAGTTGTGGCTCACGATGGATGCATCGGCCTCGGGGCGCACAAGCGAGAAGTCAAAGCCGCTCGGACGCCGGGCGACGGGACCATCGACGCTGTTGCTGCGATCTCGTGACACACTGGGCAACGACTGTCGCTCGTTTCTGATTGTGCAACTGATCGGCAACCCACGCGGGGTTCGGCTCCGCGACGTCGTGGCCGCGACGGGTTACGCGTACCGGAGCGTCTCCGAAGCCGCGACCGGATGGGAACGAGCGGGGCTCGTACTGATCGATCGAGGGCTGTGCACACTCGCCAACCCCTCGCCCTGGTGCGAGTTGCTCGGATGCAAGGCCAACCAGGTCGTCGTCGTGGATTGGCAGATGGCATTCCAGTCCACCGTCGAGTTCCTGCGGACACTCGCGCGGGGACGCGCCGTCGGACTCGAGCCCGACCACGCTCTCCTGACCGCCGCCGCCGAGACCGCAAGGGTTTCGCTCGAAGCGGCGAGATGCGGAGCGACAGAGGAGCAGGCGCCTGCGTTGTGGCATCTGAATCGGGCGCTCGATCCAACTCCCACGAGGTAGTTCAGCCCGGCACGAGGGGGCGAATGAAATGAAGAGAAGACGGATTCGCGGCGAGAACCGCCTGACGCGAGGGCGTCTGCGTTGTCGTTGCGCCGTCGGATCTCGATTCGAGAGCCGCCTGCCGCGCGGAGGGTGGGTGTTTGGCGAGAGCGTTGGAGGTCGTACTAGAGGGGGGGTCTGAAAACGAGGAGACGCGTTTGTGCGCACAGAAGCGTCCGCAGGGGGGTAATACGGGAGCGATGGTGTTCCCCACCGGACCGGAGCCCTGTATGCACAACCAGATCAACACGACTCTTGAGTACCCCCCCACTGCCGCGACGACGGAGCCGGGGAGCCTTCGGCGAGGGCCCGCGGAGGGGCCTGTGGGGAGCACGGCTCCGCTGCTGGTGCGGGTTCTGAAGGCGGTGGGCGGGTGCGGGCTGAGTTCAAGCGAGAAGACGCTCGTGCGGGCGATGCTGCAGTGGTGGAACCCGAAAACGGGGCAGTTGTGGCCGAGCGTGGGCTCGCTGGCGGAGGCGACGGGCTTCAGTGCTCGGGGGGTGCAGAAGATCCTGCGGCGACTGGAGGCGGCGGGGGTGCTGGAGCGGGTGGTGGCCTCGAAGGGCGGCAGCACGGCGGACCGGCGGGGGCTGACGAACCGGTTCCTCCTTCGGCTGGAGGCACTCCCCGAACGCGAGGGCGCGGCACCCCGAACGGAGGGCGTGGGACACCCCGAACCGCGTTCGCACAAACCAACCATCCAGGAACTTCCCAGGGGAAGAGACCATTCGGCGGACCGGGCGCGAGGAGACGTGTTTGTGCGCGCAGAGAAAAAATGCATGGGTGCCCCGGAGTCCCCCGCGACCCCTCGCGTAGACCCCACGAGCGTGCTGGGGGCGTTGATCGTCGCGGGGGTGCGTGGGACCATGCTGAGGGCGTTGGCGGCGTCGCCGACACTGACGCCGGAGCTGATCGCGCGAGAGGCGCGGGACGTGGCGCGGGATCGGCGGGCGCGGAACATCCCGGCGATTCTCGTCTCGCGACTGGCGGAGATCGCGGGGGTCGATGTGCCCAAGCGGCCGGAACTGGACGCGAAACAGATGGACGTGGTCGCGAAGATCGAGCAACTCCGCCGACTGCGGGGCGGGATGGGGGGTGTGCGGTGACTCGCGGGTCAGGCGCGTGTGCGGCGGCGGCGAAGGGCTACAACAGCGGATGCCGCGAGGAGCGCGAGGGAAGAGGGTGCGGGTACGAGGGCGAGGCGGAACCCCTGAACGGAGGCCTCGTAGCCGGGGAGGACGATGTCACGGAGATCGGAGCGGAGCGAGGCGCCGGAGCTGGCGAACGAACCACCCCAACGGCCGCGGGTGATTGGCGTGATGATGGTGTCGCACACTTCGGCGACGTTGCCGCCCATGTCGAGCACGTTGAAGTGATTCGGGGCGTAGGAGCCGACGGAGCGGGGTTCGGCGAATCCGCTGAAGCTGTAGTTCGCCAGCGCGTTGGAAACACTGCTGGTCGAGGTGGGATAGGGCCAGTAGTCGCCTGAAGGGCCGCCCTCGGCGGCGGGGTGGTAGTACGCGGCCTTGTACCACTCGTCCTCGCTGGGGATGACCCAGGTGGCGCTGGCGGATCTGGTGACGGAGTTGGAGGCGATGGCCTCAGGGGTGAGCGTGTAGGCACCGTCCTCGGTGGTCGACGCATCCTGCGCGCCGGTGGGCTGTCCGTTGTGCATCCAGTTGGCAAAACGGACGGCGTCCCAGAAAGAGACGAAGTTCACGGGCCAGTACGCGCGGGCGGCGAAGGCGGAGTACACGCGGGAGCCATTCACGAGCGTGGCGGTGATCCCCCCGTACGCCTGGGTCTGGCCCATACCGCTGTTGTACAGATTGTGCGTGTCGGTACGGGCGACGGCGTTGAGGAACGCGGTGTACTGCAGGTTGGTGATCTCGGTTCGCACGATGCTGTACGAGTAGGGCACGGAGCCGTACAGGCCGCCGGTCGAAGGATCCGGAGCATTGCCGGCACTGCCGATCGGAACGGTGGGGATGACGATTGCGGAAGCAAAGGGCGCGGTAAGCCCGAGGAGGCCAGCGCCGAGCGCGATCGATGGACGTCGTTTCATGCGAGGAGACCCCGAAGAACAGTGGACACGGCGTCCTGTCTACGGTGCTGCTCGGCGGCAGCGGACGGCTCTCCTGCACCGAGAGTACCACGTGCCGCGGACCATGCCACCCTCATCGCAGTCTCGACGCGCAAAGAAACGCCGGTGCCAGCACAGGGGCTCGAAGGCAGGCCGCATCAGGAAGCAATGGACTCGGTCGCCAAGCGCGAAACACGCGCCGGAGCGGGACTCGAAGAAGTGGGCGATACAGGGCTCGAACCTGTGACCTCATCCGTGTCATGGATGCGCGCTAGCCAACTGCGCCAATCGCCCGGGTTGTCGCCGGCGGTCTTGCGGCCGCGGCAGGGGGAGAGTATAGCCCATCGGCGGGCCCAGAGTTCCACTTCTTTCGGGGTGCAAGTTTCATCGTTTGTTGTTTGTTTGGACCGTGCTTCGCGCGGCCGGGTCCGGTACGCTCCTCCCCTTATGACTGAATCCAAAGGCCTCGCTCTCCACTGGAAGGTTCTGATCGCCCTCGGCCTGGGGGTCGCCGTCGGGGCCAGCGTCAATGAGTTCTGGACCGCCGACACCTGGAAGGCCATCGGGGTCGGCGATGCCGCGGCGTGGGTGGGGTTCAAGGGATCAGAGGCCAACGGGGACGCGGGGGCGTTGGCGGCGGTGGTGCGGTTTCTGGGGAAGGCCAACAAGTTCGCCGGTGACCTCTTCCTGCAGAGCCTGAAGTTCATCGCGGTGCCGATCGTGTTCTTCAGCCTGGTGCTGGCGGTCGCCGGGGTGGGGGATGTTCGCAAGATCGGGCGGATCGGGATGAAGACGCTGCTGTGCTTTGCCGCGACGCTGATCATGGCGACGGCGATCGCGGTGATCATCGGGAAGGTGGTCGCTCCGGGAACGTTCGTGAGCGACGAGGACCGTGCGCGGATCGTGGCTCAGTACGCGAGCGACGCGGCGTCGCGACTGCAGACGGCGCATCAGCTCAAGGACCAGGGTGTGTGGGCGTACCTTCTGGGGGTGATCCCGACGAATCCGTTCGGAGCGATGGCGAACGCGCAGATGCTCCAGGTGGTGGCGACTGCGTTCCTGCTTGGGGTCGGGCTGACGATGATCCCGCGGGAGAAGAGCGAGCCGTTCGTGAAGGTGTCGGAGGCGATCTCGGAGGGGGTGAT
>JBEIUO010000407.1:0-3626 GCA_040374335.1 Phycisphaeraceae bacterium | reverse complement strand
TGCCCTTGCCGCCGACACCCCCGCCGTCGAACTCCGCTCGCTCCGCCTCCCCTTCGGCCACGGCGGCCCCCGTGCAGAAAACCTCCCCATCCCCGTCGACGCCCGCGCCGCCTTGCCCAACACTGCCGATCACTTCGCGATGATCGCGACCACAACCCTGCGGCTCCCCGCGGGCCGCTGGAAAGTCCGCACCCTCAGCGACGACGGCATCCGCATCACCGCCGACGCCAAGCCCATCATCGACAACTGGACCTGGCACGGCCCCACCGTCAACGAAGGCCTCGTCGAACTCGACCGCGAACGCACCATCGAACTCGTTGTCGAGTACTTCGAGATCGACGGCTACGCGGTCCTCGAACTCACCCTCGAACGCGCCCCCGACTGACCCCGCGCAACCCCCTCACCCCCTTACCCCTCACCCAATAATCTTCCGCCGCTGGCTCACGTAGTCCCACAGCACAAAGCGATCGAGGTCGTTCCCGCCCGTGAAGAACACCCTGCCCCGCGTCCGCTCCGCCATCGCGTGCGCAAACTGCACGTCCTCGCTGCTCTGATTCCAGTGCGGCAGCAGGAAGATGTTCAGCGTGATCCCCTCCCGCGCACACGCCGATGCCTCCCGCATCGTCGCCTCCTCCGTGCGCGGATCCGGCGGGTAGAGCATGTACAGCTGCGATCCCTCAAAGTGCGCCGTCGGCAGCCCGTCCGTGATCAGGATGATCTGCCGGTTCGGCGTGTCCTGCACGCTCAGCAACCGCCGCGCCTGGCTCAACGCGTGCTGCACATTCGTAAAGTGCAGCGGCAGCTTCGACTCCGTGATGCTCGCGTCGCTCATGTCCGCGCGCAACCGCACCACCTGCTGCTGGATCGTCACCGGCTTGGGCATCAGCGCGGGAAGCTCCCCCGGACTCCGCCGCTTCGCCAGCGTGTACATCTCATAGAACGCCAGAAAGTCTCCCGGATACTCCGTCCGGATCAACCCGTCCAACGCCATCGCCATCCGCTTGCAACTGATGTACTGCCCGCCAAACCGCATCGACCCCGACATATCCAGCAGCACCGCCGTCGCGCACCGCGGCGAGTTCCTTGTGCGATGAATCTCAAGGTCATCCATCCTGATGCTCGACCCGCCCCGCGCCACGCTGTTTACGATCGACTGCACAATGTCCACGCCCCCGACCGGATCGCCGAACTCGTACGCCTTCGTGCGCTCCGTCTCCACCGGCCCCTCGCCCTCCACCGGCCCCCGATGCCGGCCCGACCGCGCGCTCTCGAGCTCCGCGAAGATCTCGTTCAGCAGCTTCCGCTGAAAGATGCGAAACGCCTTCGGCGTCAGCGAAAAGCCCCGCGACCCCGAGTCGATACCCTGCCGCTTCGCCTCCTCACGCAGGTACGACTCGATCTGCTCCTGGAGCTTGTTGATCGATTCCATCGACTCCGCGTCCGCGAACTCGCTCAACTCATCCAGATCCACGATCGCCAGCTGCGCCGTCTTCGCCGCCTCCAGCAACTGCTCGATCAACCGATCGATCGTCTCCAGTTCCTCCTTGATCGCAATCGCCTCCGCCACCGTCATCGGCGTGCGACCCGTGAACGTGTACTTCGCCAGTAGCTGCTGAACCTGGTACCGCTCCCCCAGCCTCTCGATCAGCCGCAGCAAGTCCCGCGAAAACGCCGAGTCCTCACGCTTCTGCTTGTACCACAGTCTCTCCAGATCCCGGACCTGCCCCCTCGCCCGCGCCGCGCGAAACTCCGCCTCCTGATCCGCCGGCGTACGCACCTCCACCCCGTCGTACGCCTTCGCCGCCGCAACCCGCGCGCTCTCCCCCTCATACGTCGAGAGGATCTTCTCCCGCCGCTCCCGCAACATCGCCAAGAGCGACTCGATGCTCGGCCCCAACCTCGGAAACATCGACGGATCCAGCCTGATCGCGTTCGCGAGCTGCTCCGCCGTAAACCCCCGCATCGACCCGTGCATCAGCATGTGATCAAACGCCGCCCCCGCGATATCCGGCGCGGGAGCAGTGGGGGACGGAAAATTCTTCGGGTCAAACCCGAGATACGTGTGCACCACCCCGCCGTGCGCCGGCCTCTCGCCCTCAGAGCTCATAACTCACCCGCCCCTGCCGCGTCGCCCGCGAAATCATGTCGCTCGCGTGCAACCCCGCCAGCACAAACTCCACGCAACTCGCCCGCACCGCGGCATCCACCGCCGGATTCACCTCAAACGCCTTCTCCCACACCTGCGGCACCCGCTTCAGAATCTTCTCGTAGTGCGACGACGCCAGCATGTCGCCCACCTCCACCGTCACCCCCTTCGCGAACACCTCGCCGATCTCCGCCAACCCGTGCCGCGTCACGTACTCGTCAAACACCACCTTCACCGCCTCCGCCCCGATCGCCTCCAGCGCCTGCGACTCCGTCAACTGATGCGATCCCATCAAGTCCAGCTCCAGCTTCCCCACCGCGCTCGCGTGGAAGTGCGCAAGATCGCTGATCCGCGGCACCGTCGTCCCCTCCCCCAGCGAGATCGCCCGCCGCGTCGCGTTCGCGATCATCGTCCGGTAGTTCGACACCGAAAACCGTGCCGATACCCCCGACGTCTGATCGATAAACGAACTCTTCCGCGCGCAGATCGACATCTGCTCCACGATCTCCTTCATGAACCGCGGCACAATCACCCGCACATCGCCGCGCACCTCCCCCGCCTCATGCTCCATGATCTCGATCCCCAGATCACGCGTCCGCGGGTAGTGCGTCTGAATCGTCGCCCCGATGCGGTCCTTCAGCTGCGGGATCACCTTGCCCGAACGGTTGTACGTCCCCGGGTTCGCGGAGAACAGCACCAGCACATCAAGGTCAAAGCTGATCGGATACCCGCGGATCTGCACGTCGCGCTCTTCGAGGATGTTGAACAGTCCCGTCTGCACCAGGTCGTCGAGGTCCGGCAACTCGTTCATTGCGAATATGCCCCGGTGCATCCGCGGGATCAACCCAAAGTGCAGCGCGTCCTCCGCGCCCATGCTCGCACCCCCGAGCAACTTCGCGGGATCGATCTCCCCGATGAGGTCGGCGAACTTCGTGCCCGGCGCCAGCCGCTCCGCGTACCGGTGCTCGCGAGCCCACCACGCAATCGGCGCATCATCCCCCATCGCCGCCACCATCCGCTTCCCCGCGCCCGTGATCGGCGCATACGGGTCCTCATGAACAGGAGACCCTGGCAGATCCAGGAACGGCACGAACGGATCCAGGAACCGCACCAGCATCCGCATGAGCCTGCTCTTGGCCTGCCCCTTCTCCCCCAGGAACAGCATGTCATGCTCCGCCAGCACCGCGTTGATCACCTCAGGGATCACCGTGTCCTCGTACCCCACGATCCCCGGGAACAACTCCTCCCCACGCCGCAGCGCCGCGACCATGTTCCGCCGCAACTCCCCCTTCACCGCCACCGACTCCCACCCCGACGCCCGCAACGCCCCCAGCGTCCGCGGCAACCCGTTCCCACCCACCACATGATCCTGCGTTTGCATCGATGCTCCGGTGCACGAAAGAGGCGAACCGACCCGCACACTATTCGCACGCCCCCCCAATCCCGACGCACCCCACCCAACGCTTCCCACCACCCCACC
>JBEIUO010000060.1:0-8312 GCA_040374335.1 Phycisphaeraceae bacterium | reverse complement strand
GTGAGCACGTCGGCCGCGAGCGCGTACGCGCCGGTGACGCCGCGGGCCACGCGGCGGCGCAGCTCGGGGTGCTCCCACGCGACGCGGTCGGAGAGCCTCACCAGCGGGCCGAACAGTGCGGTGAGGGGCTTGGAGAGCTCGGCGCCCGCGAGCGCGAGCGCGTGGTCGTAGAGGTGCCCGTCGCGCACCGTGAGCACAGCGCGCAGGGACTCGTAGAAGGCCTCGTCCTTCTTGAAGGGCGCTTCGGGGTGCGCCGCGAGCTGGGCGCGCGCGGCCGCGAGCGCGTCGCGCAGGGCGTCGTCGAGGGCGGCCTCGTCGGTGCCGGGGCCCATCGCGTCGAGGAGCCGCTGCGATGCGAGTGCCCCTTCGGCGCGCACGCGCGGCGCGTCCATGCCGACGGAGCGACACTTCTCGATGAGGTCGCGCACCATCGCATAGAGCCGATCGAGGGGTGTGCCCGCGTCGCCCCACGACTGCTCCGACAGCCCGAGCCCCGCGCCGAAGAGGCCGTCGAGCAGCGCCTGCAGCCCCGCATCGCCCGCCTCGTGCGTGAGCTCCGCGAGGGCCGCGCGGCGGAGCGCCGCCGCCTGCGCCTCGTCGAGCACGTGCGCCTCTGGCGGTACGCCCGCCGCCAGCGGATACCGCTGCAAGAGTTTCGCGAGTTGCGCCGCCGCCGGATGGGACTTGGGCTCAACGATCAGCAGCACCGTCGCCGTGTGGGCCGCGTCGGCCGACTTCGCAAGCGTGCACAACGCCGCGAACGCCGCGAACTCGTTGTCCGCACGATGACTCAGTTCAATCGACTTCGCGCGCAGCGCACCGATCAGCTCGGCGTCCACGGGCTGTCGCCTGGGATGCCAGATCACGCATCGTGTTGCTTTCACCGGAACTCGCGAAGCTCCCGCACTCATACCCATATCCTACGAACAACATCATCGAGATGTACCAGAAATCCCGCGGTTTTCGTGCAAAATCGCGGCGGCTACCCGGCGTGCACCATCCGCCGGGCCGAGCGATTCAAAGCACTGCTTCATGCGTTTCCGACACGCGTTATCCGTCAGCATCTCGCCCAGCGCAACTCCGGCCCGCGCAAGGTTCGCCTCGGCTCCGATCGCGTCCCGCTCCAGCCGTCCCGCTCCCGCCGCAACCAGTGGGGCCGCGTTGTACTTCTGATGCTCGTCCTTGTGGTACGGGTACGGCAGAAACAGCGTCGGCACGCCATTCGCCCACGCCTCCGCCACGCTCCCCGCCCCAGCCCGGCTCACCGCGCACTCCGCCGCACGCCACGCCCGGCCCATTTCCCTGAAGAATCCTTCGACAACCGCCGCCACCCCCGCCTCCGCATACGCCGCACGAACCGCCTCAACCCCAACCTTCCCCGTCTGATGAATCACCTGCCACCCACGCAACGCCTCCGGCCTCCGCTTCACAAACGCCATCATCATCTCATTGATCGATCCCGCTCCCTGGCTCGCCCCCGTCACCAGCAGCACCGGCTTCCCCGCATCCAACCCCATCATCTCGCGGCAACGCTCCGGCGTATCCGTGCACACCGCAGCAGCCCGCACGATCGGCGGTACCACGCTCCACTCCCGCCGCGCCGCCGCGGGCGCTCGATCACTCAACGGCGCCGACGTGAACACCCGCCCAGCGCGCGACGCGATCCAGCGATTCGCGCGACCCGGCACCGCGTCCAGATTCACGAGCACGATCGGGATCCGCTCGACGCGAGCCGCCTGCGCCATCGGCGCCGCCACGAACCCGCCCATCGCCACCAGCGTCACGTCCCGGTTCGCCGCGCGAACCCCGCGCAGATACTCGCGCGATGCCCGCACCGAACTCCCCCAGTTGATCACGAACCTCGCCAGCGTTCGCGGCCCCAAACCAAACGGTCGCGCACGAAGGGAGAAGTACTCAGCCTCACGCCCGCCGATCTTCTCGGCACGCAAGATCTCCACGTCGAGCTCCCGCGTGGAGCACACAAACGTGCACCTCGCTCCCGGTCTGGCCGCCACCACCTGCTCCGCGATCGCGAGCGCAGGAAAGATGTGCCCACCGGTGCCGCCACCAGCGAATACGAATGCCGGGTTCGTGTCGTCGTCGCTCATGCCTGTGCGGGCGTCGCGTTGTCCGGGGTCGGGGCGGGCGACGCCGGGATGGCCTGCGCCTCGCTCGCCGCCGGGTGCGTGTCGATCACCGGCAGTTCGCTCTGCGCGACCCGCGTGCGGTCGATCGCGATCACAATGCCCAGCGAGAACGCCGTCAGGATCCAGCCCGTTCCGCCCGCCGACAACAGCGGCAAGGCGATGCCCTTGTTCGGTGCAAGGCCCGTCACAACCGCGAGGTTGAAGACCGCCTGGAACCCCACCATCGCCGGAATCCCGAACGCGATCAGCCGCAGAATCGTGTTCCGCTCCCGCTTCGCGACAGAGAAGCTGGCCACCAGCAGCATCCCAAACAACCCGCACACCAGCGCCGCCCCCGCGATCCCAAGCTCCTCGCAGATCACCGCGAAGATGAAGTCGTTCTTGTCCTCGGGCAGGTACCCGAACTTCTGCAGCCCGTGCCCGAGCCCTCGCCCGAACCCCTTGCCGTTGGCGACCGACACCAGCGACTGCACCGTGTGGTACCCGATCCCCTTGGGATCCTCATAGGGATCAAGGAACGCCAGGATCCGCTTGCGGCGGTAGTCGCTCGACAGAATCGCCGCGCCCAGCCCAAGCACCCCCACCGGAACGCACAGGAGGAAGTGCCAGACCTTCGCCCCACCCGCAATCAGCAGCAGACACGCCATCCCGCCGATCAGTGCCCCCGTCCCCAGATCCTCGAGGATGATGAACCCCGAGATCAACCCCACCACGAACAGGATCGGCACCAGTCCCCGGATGAACTCGCCCATCACACTCGCCCGCGCCCAGCAGAACCATGCGACCAGCGGGATCAATCCCCACTTCGCAAGCTCGCTCGGCTGCACACTGAGCGCATCGCCCATGCCCGGAGCCGGCAGCCGCAGCCACCGGTGCGCACCGTTGATCTCCGCCCCCAGCCCCGGAACGTACACCAGTGCACACGCCACCAGCATCGCCCCGCCCACCAACGCCAGCGGCTTGCCGACACCCACAATGTCATTCGGCTCGTACGGCCCTGGCAACGCGTTCAGCAGCCGCCGAACCGGCAGCATCGCCCCGATCCCCATCGCGACCACAGCCAACGCCATGTACAGAGTCTGACGCGAAAAGATAATCGCGTCCGCCGTGAGCGCCGGCGCCGCCGGCGCCGACAGACCCACGCGCGAAACAGACATCACGGCCGAGTTCACCATCACGACACCGATGGTGAGCATCGACACAACGCACAACGCGATGAGGTGGCCGGCTCTGATCATGAACCCCATCCTATCGGTCCGCCGCGCGTTTCTGAATCAAAACTCCCGCCACGCGCAGCGCCTTCCCGCCGGGTCCTGCTCGTCTCCCCGGCCATACCCTCTTCATCGCATGTCCGCGCCGACCACAAACCCCTGGCCAGAGTACTGTTGCGTCATCATCCAGGACCCCGCCGGTCGGTTCCTGCTCGAACAGCGTCCCGGCGACGCCCGCGCGGCTCCCGGTGCCCTCACCAACTTCGGCGGCTCCCGCGAACCCCACGAACCCCCCGACCGCTGCGCCGCCCGCGAGCTCCGCGAAGAACTGGGCCTTCACATCGCCGAGTCGGCGCTGGGGCTCCCGGTGCTCACCCTTCGCGATGGCCCCCGGGTCGTCGCGTGGTTCTACCGGATCGAGATCCACCCCAGCACGCCCCTCGCCACCGAGCCCGGTCGCGCGGCGGTCTGGCTGACCCTGGGCGACCTGCGCACGGCACAACTCTCCCCGTGGCACCTGGCCGCGATGGACGCGTTCGTCGCGGGTCGGCCCGAGGCCAACCTCCTGTCTTGAAAGGACTTACCGCTTGGGCTGCAGGTTCCGGGCCGCGATCAGCTCGACCTCGATGATCACCTTCTGGTCACCGGGGTGCGTGATCCCCATCGGGTTCGGCTGGCTCTTGTTCATCGCCTTGGGAGCGATGATCTTCCGCTTGCCACCCGGCTTCATGCCCTCAAGACCGAAGCTCAGGGGCTGGTACTCGTTGGGGAACCAGATGTACGGCGCCTTGGTCGCGTCGGACTTCGCGAGTTCCTTGCCGCTCTCGTCGGTGATCGTGTAGTAGGTCACCGCGACGCTCTGGCCAGAGATGGCCTCGCCCTCGCCGACCTTCACGTCCTCGAACTGCAACGCATCAACCAGCTCGATCACGAACACCAGATCGGCATTCGGAGGAATCGCGCCGCCCGCGCCACGCTCGCCGTAGCCCAGGGCCGCGGGGATCGTCAGGCGACGCACGCCGCCGATCTTCATCCCCGGAACGCCCTTCGACCAACCCTGGATCACGCCCGAAAGCGGGAACGCCACCGGCTCCCCCCGCTGGAACGACGAATCAAACACCTTGCCGTCGGCCTTCAGCGTGCCGTGGTAGTGAGCCACCACCGCGCCGCCCTCCTGAACCTGGTACCCATCGCCGATCTTGATGTCCTCGAGGATCAACCCACCCTCGAGTTCCTGGCGGTTCACAACCGGGCCGTCCGGCACCGGAACGCCGGCGGGAGCGGGAGCGATTTCGGGCTGTACGGTCGCGGGGTTCGTCTTCACGGTACCCTCCTGTGATCTGGCGGTCTGCGTGAGGGTGGCGAGGGCTACGAGTGCCGCGGCGGTGATGAGGTTTTTCATGGGGCACAAGTGTAGCCACCGGACCCCATGGTCCGGCGAGCTCTACCCCTGCTACTTCACGTCGATGCAGCGGTACTGCAGCAGCTCAAACTCGATGACCAGCTTCTTATGCGTCGGGTGACCCATCCCCAGCCCCTTCGCCAGCGCAAACTGACGCGGAACCGTGATCCGCCGGATCCCCCCGACCTTCATCCCCTCCAGGGCAAGGTCCATCGGCTGGTACTCGCCGTGCACCCAGATGAACGGCTTCTCCCGCGTCGCTTCCTCGAGTACCTTGCCGCTCTCATCCTTAATGGTGAACGGTCCGATCGCGATGAACCGCCCCTCGATCGTCTCCCCGTCCCCAACCTTCACATCCTCCACCTGGAGGGTATCCACCACCTCGACGGTGAATATGACGTCTTCATTCGGCTTCACCAGCACCAACTGATCCGACTTCCGGAGATGCCCCTTTTCTCCGTACGCCATCGCCGCGGGCACGTATAGCCGCCGAACTCCACCCACCCGCATCCCCGGCAATCCGTCCCGCCATCCCTTCAGTGCCTGGGGCAACTGCTGGGCAAACGGCTCGTTCCGAGCGTAGGTCGAGGCAAACTCCTTCAAATCCGTTCGTCGAACCCCCTGGTAGTGCACGACTAGGTTCGATGTCGTCGTCACCTCCGGTCCCGTCCCCACCCGGAGGTCCTCGGTGATCAGGCCTCCCTCGAGCTCCTTGCGGTTCACCGGAGTGCCGTCGGGAACCGGGAGAACCGGGGGCTCGGAGGGTGCCTCGGGCTGCACAGCCGGTGCCGATGGGATCACGACCTCCGGCACGGGCTGTTCGGACGGCGTCGGCGCGGGCCCGATCTGGCCGAAGGCGGAAAAGGTGGTTGCGAATATCCCACTGACGATGAATGTGATCGTGCGCATAGGGTGTCTCGATGGTATGGCGAACAACCCGAGTATCGGTTCCATGCGGTTGTGGCTATAGGACTAGAAGTGACTTCTGGGCCCTACAGGCCGCCGGGGGCTGGCTTGAGCCATGGATCCCAGTTGGAGGTGGTGGCATTTCCTACCGATTGAGTGGGTATGGCACTCTCAACCATTCGGGGGATCCTCGCGATCGTCGTGCTCCTCACCACCCAGGTGTGCAGGGGGCAGACGTACTACGTCAAGCCCACCGGGAGCGACTCCAACACCGGGCTGTCGTCGACGGCGGCGTTCAAGACGATTCAGAAGGCCGTGGACGTGGCCTCGTCAGCGGGGACCGTGATCTACGTTGCGCCGGGGTCGTACCCGGAGCAGGTGACGTTCTCGAGCTCGACGAAGCGAGGGAACTCGGCGAATCCCATTCGCCTGGTCGGTGACACCGCGGGGACGCGCTTTGGCGTCTCGCCGGGTTCGGTGACGATCGAGGGGTCGAGTTCCCGCAGCTACGGGATCTACCTCAGCAGCTGCGGCGACTGGTCGTTCGAGAAGCTGAGGTTCTCCGGCCAGTCGTACGCGAACGCGTTCTGCCAGTCGCCCAACAGCGGGCTGACGTTCGACGATTGCGTCTTCGCGGTCACAACGACGTACGGCCTGTACATCGCGTTTAGCCAGAACATCACGGTCAACTCGTGCACCTTCACGCGGTCGACAGGCCAGCGGCTGTGTACGTACCTCTACCAGACCTCCGGCAACAAGATGGTGCTGACGGGCAACCGCATCCAGCTCACCGGCTCGTCTTATATGAAGGCCAGCCAGAGCAAGGGGAGCATCCCGTACACCGTGTACGGGCTCATCGCGCTCCCGTACGTGAACGGCCCCAACACGGTCGTCATCCAGAACAACATCGTGAGCGACGCGACGTACGGGATTTACTGCTACGTGCCGTATGCGAACGCATCGACCTCTGTGACGATCTCCAACAACGTCGCCGAGGGCTGCTACTACGGGAACTACATCTACGCCCAGCCACCGATAAAGCCTGTGATCTCGAACAACATCGTCGGGAACAGCTACATGGCGTACATTCAGGTTCCGGCCGGCACCGTGGACAGCCACCTGATCTACAACATGGGGTACAACCCCTGCGGGACCAACTGGCTCAGCTGCGGCCACCTCACCGCCGCGACCAAACGCAACATCATGATCAACCAGACGCCGACCTACGCGGACGCCGAGAACGGGGACTTCACCCTGACGGGCACGATCGGCGTTGACCAGGGGACGGCAACGGGCGCTCCGACCACCGATATTCTCGGAGCGATCCGGCCGCGGGACGCCGACGGGGATGGGACCGCGGAGTACGACCTAGGACCGTTCGAGTCGGGGACCGTGGTTGGGAAAAAGCTGAAGGTCGTTCGCTGGCGCGAGACTTCCAAGTTCTGAGCGCGACCGGACGGAATTTCTGGCCAGACCGCGCGCGGAAGTCGCATGGGAGAGGCAGAGCCAACCGTTCGGAGGAGAGAGGGAGGTTCGGCGCGACCACCGCACTCGTGCCGCGACCGCCTGCGCCGGCGCGGGAGTCATCCCGCGTCGGGCGATTTACTCGTCGTCTTCAGCCGGGGGCATGGCGCAGTGGCCGCCGTTGCGTTCGTGGTAGTCCTGGTGGTAGGCCTCGGCGGGCCAGAACTTGCCCGCCTCGGCGGCCTGCTTGACTTCGGTCACGATCGGCGTCTTCTGGAAGCGGGGCTTCAGCGAGAGTTCCTTGATGTAGTCGCGGGCTGTCTTGAGCTGGTCCTCGTCCGACGCGTAGATCGCGGAGCGGTACTGCTCGCCCACGTCCGGGCCTTGGCGGTTCATGGTCGTCGGGTCGTGGTACTTGAAGAACTTCTCGAGCAACTGGCGGTAGGTGATCGTTGCGGGGTCAAACGTCACCATCACGACCTCCGCGTGGCCGGTGTCCGTGTAGCAAACCTGCTTGTACGTCGGGTTCTCGAGCTTGCCGCCCATGTACCCGCTGACAGAGTTCACCACGCCGGGGGTCTGCTGGAAGCGGTCTTCCACGCCCCAGAAGCAGCCGCCACCGAAGTACGCGGTCTGGGTTGCGACAGGCTTCATCGGCATCGCGGCGTCCTTCTCGAAGAACTCCAGCGAGACCGAGTTGAGGCAGTACCGCAGCCCCGTCGGCGCGGGGCCGTCCTCGAACACATGGCCGAGGTGTCCCTCGCACTTGGCGCACAGGATCTCGATGCGGGCCATGCCGTGGGAGGTGTCCTTTATGTAGGCGACGTGGTCGAGATCCACAGGCTGGAAGAAGCTCGGCCACCCTGTGCCCGAGTTGAACTTGTGTTCCGACGAGAACAGCGGGAGTTGGCAGAGGCGGCAGATGTACGTGCCCTGCTTCTTGTTGTCGAGAAGGTTCCCGCAGAACGCGGCCTCTGTGCCCTTGTTCAGGATCACCTTGGCCTCGTCGGGCTTGAGCTTCTTCGCCAGCTCGTCGATCTCCGTCTGCGTGAGCGGAGTGATGTCGTACGCCGACCGCGAGAGTTTTTGGGTTCCAGTGTCGGTGGTCTTCATGTCGTCCTTCTTCGCGGGCTTGTCGTCGAGCCCCGGGATTCGCGAGCGGAGGCTCTCGGCCCCCGGCTG
>JBEIUO010000558.1:0-2808 GCA_040374335.1 Phycisphaeraceae bacterium | reverse complement strand
GGCGCGGCTCGCGTTCGCGGTTTCGTTCTCGGTGAACCCCGACGTGCTCATCGTCGACGAGATTCTCGCGGTGGGCGATATCGGATTCCAGCAGAAATGTGTCGGGCGGCTCCGCAAGCTGCGCGACGACGGCCTGACGCTCCTTTTCGTCAGCCACTCCCCTGATGCGGTGCGGAGCCTGTGCAACAAGGCCCTCGTCATGGTCGGCGGGCAGGCGACCTACTACGGGGGCGCGGACCAGGCGACCAATCTGTACCTGGCGCACGTCCGCGAGGCCAGCAACAAGGATGCACTCGATGCCACGGCCGAGTTCAGCCGGCCTGTGGTCTTCCGGACTGACGTGCCAGGACAGATCCGCTACGGAACGGGGCACGTGCAGATCGCGGGCGTGGAGCTACGCGGGGCCGACGGCATGCCGCGGCGGGCGTTCTCGTTCCGCGAGCGAGTGACGCTGGAGGCGATCCTGGAGCCGCAGATCGACGCGGAGCACGTCAGCGTTTCGTTCCTCGTGCGCGACATGACGGGCGTGGACCTGATGGGAACGACGACGTACGACGAGCGGATCACGATCAGCGTGCGCGCGGACAAACGGATCCGCGTGCGGTTCGCGTTCGACGCGGCCCTGCGGCTGGGAAACTACGGCGTCTCGCTCGCGGTGACGCGTGTCTCACGACGCGACTATTCCGACGTGGTTCTGTTCGACCAGATCGACGGGTGCGCGGCGTTCAGCGTGATGCCCGATCCGGAGCGGCCGGTGCACTACAAGTTTCACCAAGATGTTTCGGTGGAGTGGGAGGAGTGCGCGTGAACGGCAGCGTGGCTGAGAACTATCAGTACTGGCGCGACCACGGGGGAGACTGGGCCGCCGAGTACGCGCGTCGCAAGACGTGGATGGTGCTCTACCACATCCAGGAGCTCATGCTCACGCAGTACGTGCTTCGGCACGCCGCGGGACGCGAGCGGCCGCTCCGCGTGCTCGAGTTCGGCTGCGGGGTTGGTCGCCATCTCTTCAATCTTCGAACGCTCCCGAACGTGGATGTCCACGGGTACGACCAGAGCGACACGATGGCGGGATCGATCCGTGCATGGGCGGGGAATGCCTGGTACGACGAACACGTCCACGTCGGCGCACCGACGGGCCGACTGCCGTACAACGACGAGAGCTTCGACCTCGTGTACAGCGCCGAAGTGCTGGTGCACGTGCGGCCCGAAGACCTTCCGGGGGTACTGACCGAGTTGATGCGGGTCTGCCGCGGGCACGTGCTCCACCTCGAGACGAGCCCCGACTACCCGGTGTTCTCCGGCGTTCACTCGGGGTGCTGGCGGCACGACCTGCCCGCGACATACGCGTCGCTCGGCAAGGCCTGCGAGACCATGGAGCGTGGCTACCTCGCGCACACGCCGTACCGCGTGACCGTAGGGAAGGCGCCGATCTTCGCGTGGGAGCCGCCGCTCATCGCCCTGTACCGCCGGCTCGAAGAGAACATCGATCGTGGATTCGATGTCGCCGACGCGGCATTGAAGTCCGCCGAGGCGGGCCGACGGGCCGCCGAAGATTCGCTCGGCGCGGCTCGTGCGAACACCGAAGATCTCCGCACCGCGCTGGCGCGGTCCGAGGCCATCAACGCGCAACTCGCCGGCGAACGTGAGCGCGCCGAGTCGCTCGCGTCACGCCTCGCCACGGCCGAACAGGATCTCGCGGAATCACGAGGGCAACTCGCCGCTGTGACAGCCATGGCCGAATCCCTCCGAGCGGACGTGGCGGAGAGATCCCAGAGTCTCGCGGCACGGGAACGCGAACTGGTTGCACTGTCGGCCTCGCTGGCCCAGACGCAGGAAGCTCTCGACACGAACCGGCGCGAGAGCGTGCTCGCCGCGATGGGCGCCGAGGCACAGGTCCGCGCGTGGCGGGATCGGTCGTTTGATCTGGAAGTGAAGCTGGATTCGGTCGGAACGGCTCTCGCGCGGGCGAGGGCGGAACAGCAGGATTTCGTCGCCGCGGTTCGTGCGGCGCTAAGGTAAAGTAGCAAGGGTCGGCCAAGACCGCCGCCCTGGGAGTGGAACGTGGGAACGAGCAACTGGCAGCAAATTCCGTTCTGCATCGACGCCCTCATGAAGATGGCGCCGTCGCGGGTACTCGATATCGGCGTCGGCTTCGGCCGCTGGGGGATTATCACTCGCGAGTTCTGCGACGTGTGGTACTCGCGGGTCTTCCGCGAGGACTGGAAGGTGCACGTCGAAGGGATCGAAGGGTTCCCGCGGAGCATTACGGACTACCACTCATCGTTCTACAACAAGATCCACATCGGGGACGCCGCGGAGATCATCCCGACACTCCCAGGCCCGTGGTCAGTGATCATTTTCGGCGACGTGCTCGAGCACTTCACGAAGGAGAAGGCCAATGAGCTGCTGAACCTCTCGCTGGACCGTTCCGAGTACGTGCTGGTGAACATCCCCATCGGCGAGGACTTCGAGCAGGGGGAGGCGTACGGGAACGCTTACGAAAGGCATCTCTCGCAGTGGTGGGCCGAGGACTTCAAGGCTTTCGGTCTCGTCCGTCACGTGATGCTCAAGGACTACATGGGCCGCCCGTACGGCTCGTTCGTGCTGTCGCGTAACGACCCGAAGGACCTCAAGTCCGGGCTGTTCTCCACGGGGTATTCGTACGACGAAGCACCGGTCGTGAAGACCTCGGAGCTCGATGCGCTCGCGAACCGGGTCAAGGAGCAGGCGTTCGAGCTCGACTTCATCAAGCGAAGCTCCAGCTATCGGATGCTCACCAAGCTCCGCCGCAACAAGCTCCTCCGC
>JBEIUO010000289.1:0-4455 GCA_040374335.1 Phycisphaeraceae bacterium | reverse complement strand
GGCACCATCAACCAGATCCGCGAGATCGGGGCCCTCGCCACGAGCGCGGCGTGATCTTCCACACCGACGCCACGCAGTACGCCGGCAAGATGCCCGTCAACGTCGAAGCCGACAACGTCGACCTCCTGTCGGTCTCGGCCCACAAGATGTACGGCCCCAAGGGTGTCGGCGCGCTGTACGTCCGCCGGCGTCGCCCCCGCGTCCGCCTCACTTCACTCGTGGATGGCGGCGGCCAGGAACGCGGGTATCGCTCGGGTACGCTGAACGTCCCCGGAATTGTGGGCTTCGGAAAGGCCTGCGAAATCGCCCTCGCCGAGATGAACGCCGACGCCCAGCGCCTCCTCGAACTCCGCAACCACCTCGAGACCGAGGTCACGCGCCAGCTCGACAGCTGCAAGGTCAACGGCCACCCAACCCTCCGACTCCCCCACATCTCCAACATCTCCTTCGGATTCGTCGAGGGCGAAGGCCTCATGATGGCCGTGAAGGAAATCGCCTGCTCCAGCGGCAGCGCGTGCACCAGCGCCAGCCTCGAGCCCAGCTACGTACTCAAGGGCCTCGGCGTTGGCGACGAGCTCGCACACTCCTCCCTCCGACTCTCGATGGGCCGCTCCACCACCCGCGAACAGGTCGACTTCGCCATCAACAAGATCGTGCAGGCGGTCTCCCGCCTCCGTGAGATGAGCCCCCTGTACGACATGCACAAAGAAGGCATCGACCTCTCGAAGGTCGAATGGGCCCACCACTGACCGCAGACACGCCACGCCCGTCACCGGGCATGTGAGGACCCCATGGCATACGGACCCAAGATCATCGACCACTACGAGAACCCCCGCAACGTGGGGAACTTCGGCACCCAGTCCGCCGTCAAGACCGACCCCCGCATCGGCGTCGGCCTCGTCGGCGCGCCCGAGTGCGGCGACGTCATGCAGCTCCAGATCAAGGTCAACCCCGAGAGCGGCCTGATCGAAGATGCCAAGTTCAAGTGCTTCGGCTGTGGCAGCGCGATCGCCAGCAGCTCCCTGGCTACCGAGTGGCTCAAGGGCCGCTCCCTCGATCAGGCCGAGCAGATCCGCAATACCCAGATCGTCGAGGAACTCAGCCTTCCCCCGGTCAAGATCCACTGCTCCGTCCTCGCCGAGGACGCAATCCGCGCCGCGGTCGCCGACTACCGCGCCAAGAATGGCATGCCCGCCGCGGATACTGCGGCAGCCCCCCAGACCGCCGCCGCCCACTAATCACCAGCCGGAGAACCACCGATGTCTGAGACCACCACCAAGCCAAGCACCGAAACGCACACCCACGGCGTCATCCTCACCGAACTGGCCGCGAACGAGGTCCGCCGCATCATCCAGGAGCAGGAACTCGACCCCGCGACCGTCTGCCTCCGGGTGGGCGTCAAGGGCGGCGGGTGTTCAGGCTTCTCGTACATCCTGGACCTCACCGACAACCAGAACGAATCCGACGAGCTCTTCGTGCAGCACGGGATCCGCATCATCTGCGACCCCAAGAGCCTCCTGTACCTCGAGGGCGTGACGGTCGACTTCCGCGACGAGATCATGGGCCGCGGATTCGTCTTCAACAACCCCAACGCCAGCGGCACCTGCGGCTGCGGTTCTTCCTTCCACGTCTAAGGCCAACCCCGGTTTGATGCTCCCGAGCCCCGCCATTCGCGGGGCTCTTTTCTTGGGCTTGTGATCCGGCCCGATTGCGGGTATCCTTCTCGAGATCGAACCCCGCGAGCGGGACGCTCGCGCAGCACGCCGACACGGGCAAACAAGCCCTCTCACCTGGGAAAGCGGTGGTATGAGTCAGGCCCCCAGTCCACTCGAAACCAGCCACGGGTACTCACCCCCGTCCGTCACCCAGTTCAGCGTCTTCCTCACCAACAAGGTCGGCAAGCTCTTCGACCTCGTCGAGGCATTCGACGGCCGCTGCCAGATCTGCGCGCTCTCCGTGCACGAAGCCTCCGACCACGCGGTCGTACGCATCGTCACCAACGCTGCCTCCACCGCACGCGAGCTCCTCAAGCACGAAGGCCTCCCCTTCAGCGAACGCGACGTCCTGGTCGTCGAGCTCTGCCACGGCAAGCTGCTCAGCCAGCTCTGCCTCTGCCTGCTCAGCGCCGAACTCTCCATCCACTTCGCCTACCCCCTCATGCACCAGCGCGGCGGCGAGGCCACCATCGCGCTCGCCGTCGATGACCTCACCCTCGCCGGCCAGATCCTCCGCCGCAAAGAGTTCCGCCTCCTCGGCGAAGCCGACCTCCCCGGCCTCAGCGGCTAAGGCCCCCCGGCGGCTGGATCAGATCCCACGCGTTCCCCCACGGGTCCTCGAACACCACCACCGTCCCGTACTCCTCGTGCCGCACCGGCCCGCGGAATCGCACGCCCGCCGCGCTCAGGTTCGCGTAGTCCCGCGTGAAATCGTCCGTGTGCAGGAACACCGCCACCCGCCCACCGGTCTGGTTCCCGATCGCCGCACGCTGGCGGTCATCCGCCGCCTTTGCGAGCAGCAGCCCGCACTCCGACCCCCGCGGCCGCACGCGCACCCACCGCTTCCCGCCGCCGCGGTCCGAGTCCTCGATCAACTCGAACCCGAGCACGCCCACGAAAAAGTGAATCCCTTCGTGGTACTCGGGAACGACGATGACGAACTGCGTGATCTGATGCATCGCGTCCTTCCGATCACTGCGCGGGAACCATCCGGAAGATCCGATCGTCCTCCGGCTTGGGCATCCCACGACCGTCCTTGTTGCTCGTCGCGAAGTAGATGCTGCCGTCGGGTCCTTCGCAAATCGCGCGGATCCGGCCCAGCCCCTTCACCAGCGTCTCGTGCGAGACGACCTTGTCGCCATCGAGCTTGATGCGGACCAACCGGTTGCCCTTCAGCCCACCCACGAGGAAGTTGCCCTTGAGCGCGGGGAACTTGTCGCCCCGATAGAACTTACCGCTCGAGGGCGCGATCCCCGGCGTCCAGTGCAGCAGCGGGGTCACCATGCCATCCTGCGTCATGTCGTGGTGAATGGCCGGCCACCCGAGGTTGTCGCCCTTGGACACCTTGTTGAACTCGTCACCCTCCGTGTTGTTCTCGCCGATCCCGCGCTCACCGCTCGGGCCGTGCTCGGTCGCGAACATCTGCCCCGTCCCCGGCTGCCAGTCGATCCCCTGCGCGTTCCGCGCCCCCAGCGCCCAGATCTCCGGCCGCACGCCTTCCTTCCCGACAAACGGGTTGTCGCTCGGCACCGTGCCATCATCGTTCAGCCGCATGATCTTCCCGCCCAGCGAGTTCATGTCCTGAGCCAACGCCTTCTTGAACGTCTCCCCCGCCGTCACGTACAGCTTGCCGTCGGGCCCGAACGCCAGGCAGCACCCCGCGTGGTTCGCGCCGATCGGCAGACCCGTCAGGATCTCCTTCCCGTCCGCGAACTTCCCGTCCGTGTACACATACCGCATCACGCGGATGTCCTTCGCCACCGTATCGCCGTACGAGATGTACACCATCCCGTTCTTCGCGAACTCCGGGTGCAGCGCAAGCCCCATCAGCCCGTTCTCGCCCCCACGCTTCCACACGTTCTCCACCGTGTGCACGGGCTCCGCCACCAGTTTCCCATCCTTGATCAACCGCACCCGCCCCGCGCGCTCGGTCAGCATCATCGAGCCATCCGGCAAGAACGCCATCGCCCACGGCACCTGCAGCCCGCTCGCGAAGACCTCCAGCGTGTACTTCACCTCGCCGCTCTTGGACGTCAGCACTTCCGCCGCCGGCGCGGGCGCCGCCCCGTCCTGCCCGCTCGCCAACCCCGCGCAGCACGCCACAATCGCAACAGCCATCGCATAACGCTTCATCGTCTTTTCCAGTTCCACCATTCGCGGCGCGTAGCCGCTCAGTGAACGCCCGTCGCCGCGAGCCACCGCTCCGCGTCCAGGGCCGCCTGACATCCCATACCCGCCGCCGTGACCGCCTGCCGGTACTCAGCGTCCGACACATCACCCGCGGCGAACACGCCCGGGATGTTGGTGTACGAGTTCCGGTTCTTGAGCGCCACGTACCCGCTCTCCGTCAGCTCGATCCCCGCGCCCGCCAGGAATCGCGTCGCCGGTGTGTGACCGATCGCGATGAACAGCCCCTTCACGTCCAGGCGGCTCTTCGCCCCCGTCACCGTGTCGGTCATCTCGATCCCCTCGATCCGATCCGTCCCCAGCACGTCCGAAACAGCCTTGTTCCACAGCACCTTCGCGTTCGGCCGGCTCAGGAACCGCTCCTGCATGATCTTGCTCGCACGCAGCGAGTCCCGCCGGTGCACCAGGTACACCGTGCTCGCGAACTTCGTGAGGTACGTCGCCTCCTCCATCGCCGTGTCGCCGCCCCCCACCACCGCCAGAGGCTGATCCCGGAACACCGGCAACGCCCCGTCGCACACAGCACACGCCGACACGCCCCCGCCGCTCCGCG
>JBEIUO010000755.1:0-1903 GCA_040374335.1 Phycisphaeraceae bacterium | reverse complement strand
GCTTCGCGAACGTGAAGACCATCCTCGAAGAATGCGGCAGCACCTGGGAGAACATGGTGGACATCACCGTCTTTCTCATCAACATGAAGCGCAACTGGGCAACCTACAACCGCGTCTACGCCGAGTTCTTCCCCCCCGGCCCCAACCAACCCGCCCGCACGACCTGCGAAATCACCGCGCTGCCCCAGGGCGGCAACACGCCGATTCACTTCGAGGTGAAGGTCATCGCGACGGTGTAGAACCCACCGGATCGAGTCCCCTCAACACCGCCCGCACCGGACTCCCGTCAAACCCGATCAGCTTCAGCGGCAACGCGATCAGCTCGTACTCGCCCGGCTCAACCTTCGAGAGGTCCAGCCCCTCGAGGATCGAGATGTCGTGCCGCAGGATCGCGTTGTGCGCTTCGAGATCCTTCGATGAGAACAGGTCCACGCTCGGCGCATCCACGCCGATCGTGATCACGCCGCGCGATGCGAGCGCATCCACCAGCTCCACGCTCAGCCCCGCGAAGTCGTTGTTCCAGTTCTGAAAGCCCTCGAACGTCCCCGTGCGGATCAGCACACGCGGGTGCACGATGCTCTCGATCGCCACGTTCAAATCCGCCGGCTTCACCCGCGCACCCCGCGCGGTCTTCGCGTGTACCACATGGCACGCGCCAACATACGGCGTCAGCGTCCGCTCGCCGATCCCCGGTTCGTTCTTGCCGTAGTGATTCGGCCCGTCCGCGTGCGCACCCAGATGCACCGTCGTCCGCAGCGTACTCAGCGTGATGTTCGCACCCTGCTTCATGTCGCAGAGCACCTCGCGCGTGATCGGCGTATCCCCCGGCCACACGCCCATCTTCTCGGTGATCGCGGGAGTGATGTCAATGAGGGGCCGCTCTTGCGCCCCGCCACGCCCGTCCAGAATCTCCCCCGCCCGCTTCACCACCCCCGCGTGCCACGCGTCGCTCCCGAGTTCCTGCAGCCGCGCCGCAGGGATCTCCGCGACCAGCCGATCAATCACCACGTCCAGCTCGCGCCCGCGCCGCTGCGCCTCCGTATACGGCACCGTCGAGAAGCTCACGAGGTTGTACTGCGGAAACACGCGATCCAGATACGCGTGGTGCACCGTCTGCTCCACCTTCTTCCGATACAAGAACGCCGGCGACCCCACCTTGTCCCGCATCTCGATGAAGTTCGCCAGCGCCATCTCCGCGATCGCGTCCGCGTTGGGCTTCCGCACCGCTTCGAACTTCCGTAGCGCGCTCAGCCGATCCCCCGAACACTCCGCGAGACATCTCGACAACTCCAGGCAATCCTCGAACGCCGCGTTCATCCCCTGCCCGTAGAACGGCACGATCGCGTGCGCGGCATCACCCAGGATGCACACCTTGTCCTGGTAGTGCCACGGAAAACTCCGCACCGTCACCAGCGACCCCGTCGGATTCCTGAAGTAGTCCTCCACCAGCGTCGGCATCATCGGCACCGCATCGCTGTACGCACGCTCAAAGAACGCCGCGACATCCGCGCTCGTCTTCAATCCCTCAAAGCTGTGCTCCCCCTCGAACGGCCAGAACAACGTACACGTAAACGACTTGTCCCGGTTCGGCAGCGCGATCATCATCGACCCGCCCCGCGGCCAGATGTGCAGCGCATTCGGATCCATCGCGAACTCCCCGTTCTTCGCGGGGATGTGCAACTCCTTGTACCCGTGCCGCAACCAGCTCTGGCTGTACTCGTAGCGGTCCGTCTTCTGCAACCGCCCCCGCACCGGGCTGAACGCGCCGTCCGCGCCCAGAATCAGGTCCGCCTCCACACGCACCGTGCCCGTCGGCGTCTGGAAGACCGCCGCGGGCGCATCGATGTCGATGTCCAGGCAAGCGCGGTCGAAGAAGATCTCCACGTTCTTGTACGCCGCCGCG
>JBEIUO010000494.1:0-3094 GCA_040374335.1 Phycisphaeraceae bacterium | reverse complement strand
TCATCGGCCTCAAGGAGAACGTCCTCCTGGGTCACCTCATCCCCGCGGGTACCGGCTTCCGGCCGTACCAGGACATCCGAGTCCGCCCGCTGGTCGAGATCCCGGCCGATGAGGACGACGACGAGGAGATGCTCGCGGACGCCCGCGACGCGGCGGTGGCGCCCGGCGCCGATCGCCACGACCGCCTCGGCTCCCCGCAGATCGAGGTCCAGGCCGGCAGCCTCCGCGATGTGATCGCTGGTGGCCAGGCCGGCGCACCCGCCGGCGCCTGATCCGGTTCGCACAACCCATGAAACGACAGACCCCCGCTCGAAAGCGGGGGTCTGTTCTTTTTGAGGCCTTCGAGCGCCGGCGACGTAAACCCCTTACGTCGCCGGCGTCGCGCCCCGGGCCGCCTCGGCCCGCTCGATGCGGGCCATCAGTTGCTCCGGATGCATGACCGGGAGATCACAAACCCCTGTGATCGCCGCGAGCCGTGCGTAGAGCGAGCACGCACCGCACCCCGTGCCGCAGCCGGTGGTGCTCTTGATCTGATCGAACGAGAATCCGCAACCCGAGAGGCGGATGACCTCGCGGAAGGAGACACTGCGGCAGATGCATCGAGTTACCGCCATGAGTCCGCATCCGGGATGTAGTGGGGGACGTTGGACGTACCGATCGAGCCGATCCGGAACCGCTCGTCGACGAGCCAGTCTGGCTTGGCCCTCGTGCTCCTCACCCCGCCGTCCGCGCGGGCCGAGGCGTTCACGTGGTCGCGCCCCTGGTGCCGGAACGACGTCGTCGGCGACTCGTTGGGGACCCACTCTCCGCCGCTGAAGAGCATCGGCGGATCGAGCAGCGCGCAGTTCGCGGGACGCACGCCACCGGTGGGCAGCATGGTGTCGGCGAATACGAGGATCTCCGGCGGCGACGGAATCTCGAACATCCGACGCCACGGGCGGTGTCCGATCTGGGCCGCCCAGCCCGGCGTCTTCGCGGGAGTCAGGTAGTAGCCGTTGTACCCGTACGTGCTCGTGGGTGCGCGGCTGGGGCCCTGGGGGGCATAGGTGCCCCACGGCTGGCTCGGGCACTCGAAGATCGTGCCCCGCTGCAGGAGCGGGATATCCACGTACGGCGCGATGAAGCCGACGGTGTAGTCGGGGGCCGCCGTGGGGGTGCCGTGACTGCCGAACCAGTACACCTGCTGGCCGTTCACCATCTCGCTGGTCCGCCAGTAGGCCAAGGGCATGCAGTAGTCGCGGAAATCATGGGCGTAGAGCGTCCAGCCGGTGATCAGCTGGTGCTGGTTCGACATGCAGACCGCGTGGCGCCCCGATTCGCGCGAGCGGGCGAGCGCCGGCACGAGCAACGCGAGCAGCAGGGCGATCACGCCGATGGTGACGATCAGCTCGATGAGTGAGAAGCCGCGCCGGATCATCGCGTCACCCCCAGGTCGACGCGCTCTTGCTTGCGCAGTTCGCTGATCAAGAGGGTGCGGTCGCCGGCGGTTGCGGTCCCGTTCTGGTCGACATCGCGACGGCCACGTCCCTGTTCCCAGGCGTAGAGGTCGCCGATCGTGACCCAGCCGTCCTCGTCGACGTCGTAGGCCGGGGGCAGTGTCCCGAAGGCGCGGAGCCCGGCGACACCCACGCTGTAGATCAATCCACCGACGACGGCGGGCGTTGATCCTGCGCCGGTCGCATACTGCTCGAAGAACTCGGGCTCCGAGGGCGTGTGATCAAGGTCGAGCACGAACAAACCGTTGGACGGCTCGGTGGTCAGTTCGGAAATCGAGCCCACGCCGCAGAGCACCTTCACGCTGTGACCGCTGATGCGCACGACGGGCTGCACCGAGTAGCCGCCCACCGGGATGTACTCGCCGGGGTCTGGCATGCCGTCTCCGTCCGCATCGATCCAGGTCGAAACTGCCGTGTTCCAGAGGCGGTGGGCGTGATCGCCCTCGTCCTCGAACAGCTCCAGGGACAGTGCGCTGCCCGCACCGGAGAACCCCGAGGACAGCAGGACTCGGTGGCACGAGAGAGGGATCGGGATCGATGAGGTGCGGTTGCAGGGCGTTGACCAGAGCAACTCACCGTCGGTTGCATCGAGCTTCACGAGCGTGGCGCTGTCGAGGCCGCCGAAGAAGTTGTAGGTTGCGGCAAAGATCGTCCCGCCGTCGTCGTCATTGGAGCCCGCAGCGGATACGCCACCGAAGAAGCCGTTGAGGTCCGGCGAGGGTGCGACCCAGGCCGGAGATGGAGTACCCACGGAGTCGATCGCGAAGGCATAGATCGCGCCCGGAGTTCCGGCGAGGTACTGGCCCGCGCTCGAGACGTAGACCAGTCCGGTCCCGCCCTTCGAGTTGGGGATGTACGCGGGGGAGTTGCCCGCAGCACCTTGGATCGGAGCACTCCACACGATCTGTCCGGGGAGGTAGGGGTTGAGCGCGGCGTTGAACGGGTCGATGTTGATGCAGTACAGTTTCGCGGAGGATCCGAAGCCGTCGTAGTCGGTGATGAAGCAGCGGTTGCGGCTGCCGCGGTCGTCGGTGACGAGCGGGGATGCGTTGACGATGGTGCGGGTGAGTTGGCGGGACCAGCGCACGGCACCGGTGACCATGTCGTAAGCGACGAGGCTGCGGTTTGACCCGTGGAGCACGGTGCCGTTGCGGATGTCGATGCACGGCGTCGCGAAGGACTCGCCGGCGACCGAACCCGCAGGCGCGGCCCAGAGGGGCGTGCCGTTCAGCGCGTCGAAGCAGAAGAGGCGGGGCTGATTCGCTGGTCCGATGGCGGGTGACACAGTGCCCGTGACGTAGATCTTGCCGCCCGCGCCGACGACGCCGGTCTGGGGCGTGAACTGGATCGTGTTTCCGGCGGGATCGAGCGTTTGGGTCCAGAGAACGCCGGAAAGCGAAGGGAGTTCCGAGCCAGCCGCGGCGAGGCGCTGCGGACCGCCGGCCAGGTGCGTCCAGTCCGTGGACTGGGCGGTGGCCGAGGGCGCGAACACGCCGAAGCACGCGGCGATGCAGATCGCGAGCGGGCTGCGGACGTGGCAGCGGATGTGCGGGCCGGTCTTCATTTCAAACGCTCCGGCGGCCTTTCGACCGGCGGAG
>JBEIUO010000138.1:0-6507 GCA_040374335.1 Phycisphaeraceae bacterium | reverse complement strand
GACGGTGCGCGCGATCGTGACGGGGATTGACCGCGGGTACACGCGGGCCGGGCAGCCGATCACGCGGACGATCATGCAGGACTTCCGGCTGGTGAAGCGTGTGAATCACGCGATCATCAGTCCGTCGAGGATCATGATCGGGAAGAACGTGATGGTGAACGGGGACCTTGGTGCGCGTTACACGGACGTGAACCGACCTGAGGGTGACCCGATGGTGCTGCGGAGCGACTTCCGCGGGCTTTCGACGGTTATGGACAACAAGCTGACGGCGTTTTACACGGGGCTGGCGGCGGACGTGGACGGCGACAACCGGCTGCGGGTTGGGCATCCGACGGAGGGTGCTTCGATCCCGGCGGGGACGACGGACTACGACGGGGACGGGGATGCGGACGATGCGTTCCAGGACGTGACGCAGGACGGGTACGTGGATGAGTTCGACATCTTCATCAAGCACTTCGACACGAACGGCGACCAGAAGGTGACGCTGTCGCCGACGCTGACGGCGGGGACGCCGGCGGCGGGGATGGCGGCGGAGCTGGTGAATGGTTCGGGGAACCTGCTGGATGAGGACCTGAGTTCGCTGGTGGATTCGGCGAACCCGGACCGGAACCGCAACGGCGTGTGGGGTTTCACGGACTCGAACCACAACGGCCGTTGGGATAACGGCGAGACGATGCTGGACTATGACTCGGCGACGAACTCCAACGCGGACCAGGTGCTTGGCTTCCGGGACGGGTTCATCGACAAGAAGGACCAGTACGCGAAGGTGAAGGGGAAGCTGAGCTTCAAGACGACGCAGTCGGCGTGGAGCGCGGCGCAGGGCGCGGTGCAGCCGACCAAGCTGCAAGGCCCGATCTCGCGGGGCGGGTCGTCGGCGGCGATCGAGTACAACGTGGGCGACGACGTGCTCCCGGACGTGACGGGGAGCCTTTTCGCCGCGGACCAGACGAATCTGCAGGGGCTTGCGGACGGCGCGGCGTTTGCGAACCAAGTGGCGACGAACCTGGGTGTTGCGGTGGGGACGCTTGGGACATACGTTGAGGCGGAGGCCGAGGGGAGTGCGGAGCCGCGATATCTGCGGCTGGATGCGGACAACAACAACGACTCGCTGCCGGACAACTACACGACGGCGTACTACGAGAAGATGCCGTACAACGCGCCGAGCTTTTCTGACTGGTACTACCGGCCGGTGTACGAGAACATGGTGTTCAAGGACGTGGTGATCCCGGCGGGCACGAACGCGCTGTTCAGGAACTGCACGTTCGTGGGAGTGACGTTCGTGCGGACGACGGTGGCGAACACGCACCTGCTGTGGGGCGAGTACGGGAAGCTGGCGTGGGACAACACGGCGGCGCGGCCGATGCCGAGTCCGAGCCGGTGGGTGTACGGTGATGGCGGATCGGAGACGAGCTATCCGACGCAGCTGCCGAGCACCGCGTGCCCGCCGAACCAGATGATCCTGATGGCGAATCCGGCGATGGACCAGGGGGACCTGCCGGCGAATCAGCAGGGTGGCGTGACGGGCTTTACGAATCTGCCGATGCCGCTGGTGATCGGCGGGGTTCGCGTGACGGACACGAAACGGTACTCGAACAACATCCGGTTCCATGATTGCCTGATCGTGGGGTCGGTGGTGAGCGAGAGCCCGACGTCGTTCACGCAGCAGAGGAACAAGCTGCAGTTCACAGGATCGACCCGGTTTGCGACGAAGCACCCGGAGTCTCCGGATGATGCGGAGCTGAACCCGGACAGCGGTGACATCGCGACGATTCTGAAGAGCTCGCTGATGATGCCGAACTACTCGGTGGACATCGGGACGTTCAACAGTCCGACGTCGCAGAATGTGGAGATGCAGGGGGCGATCATCGCGGGGGTGCTGGATGTGCGCGGGAACGCGAGCATCGACGGTGCGCTGCTGCTGACGTACAGCCCGACCTACGGGCAGGGTCCGCTGCGGGATGCGGCGGGCAACGCGGCGGGCAATCCGGCGGCGTTCAACACGACGATCGGGTACTTCGGGCCCGACGACGGTGATGCGGAGTCGCTGGATCCGACGACGCTGCCGGTGGTGAACGGCGTTCGGATCGCGGGGTGGGACACGAACGGGGACGGGCTGGCGGACGTGCCGGGAAACCAGGCGCAGCCGTCGGGTTCGACGGCGGTGCCGTTCCACGGGTACGGGCGGATTCAGCTTCGGTTCAACGGGACGATGACACTGCCGGACGGGATCATGGTTCCGATGCAGTTTGACGAGGTACGCGGGTCGTACCGGGAGCAGCACCTGTGAGAAAGCCGCGCCGCAGTCGGGCGTTCAGTATGGTGGAGATGCTGGTGGCGTTGACGATCACGGTGACGCTGCTTACCGCGACGATGGGGGCGTTGGACGCGTCGTACAAGGGGTATCAGGCGACGACGGAGGGCGCGTCGACGAACGTGGTTGCGCGGATGGTGATGCATCGGGTGATGTCGATGATCAGGACGGGGACGGAGTTTGGGCCGTACCCGGAGGACGTGCTGGACAACACGATGAACCCGCTGGTGAGTTCGGCGCTCGAGTTTGAGCGGTCGTTCAATGAGGAGACGGGCGTTCGGACGGTGGTTCGGCTGGAGCGGCGGGACCAGGAGGACGCGACGCGTGGGCCGTTTGAGCTGTGGTACATCGAGACGGTGTTTACGGAAGGTGTGCAGACGTCGCAGGAAGCGTTTCCGCTGCTGACGGGTGTGCGGGAACTGATGTTCACCCTGGAGTACGACGTGGGGCCGCGGCTGAAGCGGGCGACGGTGGATCTGACGGTGTCGCCGAACGACTACCAGGACGCGTCGTTCAAGGCGGGCATGGCGGCGCCGGCGATCAGGCTGGTGTCGAGCGTGCAGCCACGGCGGCTGATGGACGAGTGAGTCAGCGAGAGCGAAGGGGTTCGAGGAGGGCGGGGATGTGTGCCGCGAGTTCGGCGGCGAGCATCCCGGCGGATGCGTTGTTGGCGAGGGCCCAGGCTTCACCGGAGCGGGCGTGGACGTCGACGGCGATACGAGCGATTTCGTAGAGGGGTAGACCTCTGGAGTGGGCGGCGAGGCCGCCGATGACTCCGGCGAGGACGTCACCAGTGCCGGCGGTTGCCATGCAGGGGTGACCGTGGGTGCAGGTCCATGCGCGGAGGCCGTCGCTGACGACGGTGCCGGCGCCTTTGAGGACGACGACACAACCGAGGCGGCGGGCGAGCGCGGCGGCGGCGTGGGGCCGCTGCGTGGGGTCGGTGGGGTCGAGGGTGATTCCGAGTGAGGAGGCGAGGCGGCGGTATTCGCCGGGGTGAGGGGTGAGGACGGCGGAGGCGAGGAAGTCGCGCCAGAGTTCGGGGAAGGTGGCGAGGAGGGAGATGGCGTCGGCATCGACGACGACGGGGAGGGAGTCGAGCTGGATGGAGCGGAGGGTGAGGGCGGCGGCTTGGGGGGAGAGGCCGAGGCCGGGCCCGACGATGAGTGCGTCGGCGCGGGCGGGTGGGCGGTCGAACTCTTCGATGGCGGCGGGGAGGTCGATGCCGTCGTCGGATTCGGCGAGGGGAATGCCGGTCGCGGAGGGGCAGAGCGCGAGTGAGGTGGTGAGTACGGACGCTGGGGCGAGGAGGCGTGCGAGGCCGGCGCCGGCGCGGAGTGCGCCGAGGGCGGCGAGAGCGGGCGCACCGAGCATGACCGCGTCGTGGGTCTTGCAGCCACCGAGGACGACGACGGTGCCGAAGGTGCCCTTGTGTCCGGATGTGGGGCGCGCGGGGAGGAGGGGGAGGGGCGTTTCGTCGGTGTCGGGGGTCATTTACTCGGGGGCCTTGGCGGTGGCGTGGGAGACGGATTCGACCTTGATGGAGAGACGGCCGAGGGTGGCGGCCATTGAGGCCATGGAGGAGGAGAGTTCGCCTTCGGGGAGAGCGGAGACGGAGAGGGTGATGTGGGTTGCGTCGAAGGGGGTGTCGTTGGGGAGGGTGGCGTCGAGATCGATCCAGCGGGGCTGTCCGTCGACTTCGATGAGGGCCTGGGTCCACATGTGGTATCCGAAGATGTCCTGGCTACCGGCGAAGGCGTCGGCGTAGATGAGGCCGGATGCAACGCGGGAGGGGATACCGGCGGCGCGGAGGAGTGCGGCGGTGAAGACGCCGTGTTCGCTGCAATCGCCGGAGCGGTTTTGGGCGACTTCGCTGGCGGATGCGAAGCCGACGCCGAGGTTTTTGCTGCGGATGTGGGAATGGGCGAAGCGGCGGAGGAGTTCGGCGCGTTCGGCGGCGGGCTTGTCGGCTGCGTTCTCGAGCGCGCGGGCGGCGAGGGAGCGGATCTTCTCGTCGTTTGAGTCGATCATGGTGGAGGCGGTGGTGAAGGCGGGATCGGTGGAGTCGGCGGCGGGGGCGGTGGCTGTGGAGGCGCGGGTGACGGTGACGCGCGCGGACTTGGCGTCGATGCGTTCGACGGACTGAGTGCCGGTGGAGGGGAGGTCGGGGAGTGCTTCGGGATCGGAGACGACGAAGACGGCGCGGGTGGACTGGCGTGCGCGGGAGATGGTCTTGTCGGGCTTGACGAAGGTATTGACCATGATCTCGGGGGCGACGACCTCACCGGCGGCTTCTTCGGCGTTGGAGAGGACCATCACGACGCTGAGGCCGCCCATCAGGGTCTCGCTGCGGACGACGGTGCCTTCGGCGTCGAGGAACTCGGAGGACTTGACGCCGGGGCTCACGCTGACTTCGACGTCGCACTTGCGGGCGTCGATCTCGCGTTCGCCGACCTTGACCTTGGCGGGTGTGAAGTTGGTGTATCTGCTGGTGACGGGTGTGAGGCCGGCCTGGGGGTCGATGGTTCGGAGGGTGATGTCGGCGGCGTTCGCCTTGAAGCGTTGCGAGAAGAAGGACTTTCCGGCGGCGGGGGTGAGCCATTCGCCCGCGGGGCGTTCGGCCTTGCGTTCGGTGCGTTTGCCACCCTGGGTGGTGACGTGGGTGATGCCGTCGTCGGCGAAGGTGAAGTCCTGGATGACTTCGCCGGCGCCGAGGACTTGGCGGGAGCGCATGCTGATGGGCTTGCCGTCGGCGGTCTCGACGAAGGTGGAGTCCATTTCGATGGAGATCTTGAGCGCTCCGCGGGCGAGTTCCATGCGGGAGCGGGAGGTTGAGGTGATGGACTGTTCGGTGGTTTCGACGACCTCGTGCATCCAGCCGGCCTTCTGGCCCATCATCTCGACGCGGTACCAGCGCTCGACGCGTTCCTGCGCGGCGGCCGGGAGGGCTTGGGCGAGGAAGAGGGCGAGGGTCGCGGCGAGGGTGAGGAGGCGGTGAGGGGAGGACGCTTGGCGGGGTGATTGCATGCGATGATGGCTCCGTGCGTGGGGTGATTCTATCAGCACGAGGGGGAGGGCCGTGGCTATGCTGATGCCGTGATCGACACGCACTGTCATCTGACGTTTCCGGATTTTGGAGATCCCGAGCGGGGGTTGCCGGGGGGGGTTGCGGGTGTGCTCGCGAAGGCGGCTGAGCACGGCGTGACGGGGTGCATCACGATTTCGACGACGAGCGGGGACTGTGGGCGGGTGCTGGGGGTTGCACGCGCGCACGAGCGGGTGTGGTGCTCTGCGGGGGTTCATCCGTTGTACGCGGACCAGGGCCCGCACGACTGGGCTGAGGTGGCGAGGTGCGGGGCGGATCCGAAGTGCGTGGCGTGGGGGGAGTTGGGGCTGGACAACCACTACAGCGAACCGGGGCCCGCGTTGCAGAGGGAGGTTCTGGATGAGCAGTTGGCGTTTTTGGAGGGGCAGGCCGCGGCGGGGGTGGTGAAGCCGGTTGTGCTGCATTGCCGCGAGGCGTTTGCGGATTTGATTCCGATTTTGAAGCGGTCGAAGCTGGACACGGCTCGGATGGTGTTTCACTGCTTCACGGGGACGGTGGCGGACATGCGGATGCTGCTGGACATCGGGGCGAGCGTGTCGTTTACGGGGGTGCTGACGTACCGGAACGCGCGGGAGGTTCAGGAGGCGGCGAAGCTGGCGCCGGATGATCGGGTGATGGTGGAGACGGATGCGCCGTTTCTGTCGCCGGATCCGCACCGGGGCACGAGGCCGTGTCAGCCGTGGATGGTGTCGATTACGGCGCGGAAGTTGGCGGAGGTTCGGTCGACGGGATTCGAGCGGTTTCACGAGGTGTTGAACGAGAACACGGCGAAGTTCTTCGGGGTTCGCTGAGCGTGGACGGAGGCAGGGATGCTGGCATGGTTTCACACGATTGACCCGGTGTTGCTGCGGATCAGCGGGGACTTTGGGATACGCTGGTATGGCGTGAGCTACATCCTGGGGTTTGTGTGCGCGTACATGTGGCTGCGGTGGCTTTCGCTGAAGCGGATGACGCCGCTGTCGCCGGTGTTTTTGATGGATGCGCTGACGTGGCTGGTGGTGGGGGTGATCGCGGGCGGGCGGCTGGGGTATGTGCTGATTTACTCGCCGGATCTGTTTGTGACGTTCTCGAAGAGCTTCCCGTTCTGGGG
>JBEIUO010000200.1:0-5466 GCA_040374335.1 Phycisphaeraceae bacterium | reverse complement strand
GGTGGTGGGGACCGTTGGGTTCAAGGGGCCGCCGGACTTCGACGGGCTTGTGGAGATCGGATACAGCGTGGTTGGGTCGCAGTGGCGGCGGGGGATCGCGACGGAGGCGTGCGCCGCGATGTTGAGGTGGGCGGCGGGCGACCCGCGTGTCAAGGGGTTGCGGGCGCACACGCTGCACGGAGATCCGGCTTCTTCGGGCGTGCTGCGCAAGCTCGGGTTCGTGCTCGTGGCGACGCTCGAGGATCCAGACGACGGGAAGCTCGATCGCTTCGAGCGGCCGGCGCAGGGCCTGTGAGACGGGCTGGCGGCGGCACGATCAGCGTTGGAAGAGTTTCTCGAGCTCGCGGATGGTCAGCCGAACGCTTGTCGGGCGACCGTGCGGGCAGTTGCTCGAGCGTTCAACCTGTTCGCGGAGCGCGACGAGTTCGCCGAGTTCGAGATCCGTGAGCCGGTCGCCGGCTTTGACCGCGGCTTTGCACGACATCATGTCCAGGACGTCCCGCATGGCGATCTCGCCGCCTTGCTTGAGCTCCCGGACGAATGCGTCGCTCTCGGCCTTTTCGAGCAGGTCGGTCATGAAGTCCACGGGATCGACGCCGCGTTCGAAGAGGAAGGAGGGGAAAGCCGAAAGACCGATGGAGAGCGGGCCGATGGGAGCGGCGTCGATGCCGATCTTCTCGAGGAGCTGGGTGATCTCGGCGAGTTGTTCGATCTGGCGTGCGCTCGCGGGGACGACCACGGGCGCGAGGAGGCGTTGGCTCTCGAGACTGCCACGCATGACGCGTTCGAGGAGGTACTCGAACATCACGCGTTCGTGGAGCGCGTGCTGGTCGATGATGACGACGCCGTGCTCGTCCTGCGTGAGGAGGTAGGACTTGTGTACTTGGAGGATCCGCGTCGCCGGGCTCGGTAGGGGGATGCTGGCGGCGAGATCGGGGACCGGAGCGGCGGTCGGGGCGGTGGCGCTGGGTGCCGGCGCGAGCGGCGAGGTGTCGGCGGTATCGATGGCCTGGCGGACGGATTCGAAGTCAAACTTGGGGCCCGCGTTGACGTTGACGGGGGTCTTGAAGTGCTCCACGAAGCGCGAGATGGACTGCTCGTCGGGCTTCGCGAATGCCGCGAACCCGCTCCCGGGCATGGCGGCCATGTGCGGGGTGAGGGAGGAGGGGCGTGCGACGGAGAGCGTGGGGGTGAGGTCGGCGCGCTGGAGGGCGCGTTTGACGGAGTGGTAGACGACGGAGTGAACGAGTCCGCTGTCGCGGAAACGCACTTCGGCCTTGGCCGGGTGAACGTTGACATCAACGCCGGCGGGGCTCATCTCGATCATGAGCACGATGGTGGGGAAGCGGCCCGGTTCGATGAGCCCGCGGTAGGCCTCGGCGATGGCGTGCTGGATCGTGCGGTCGCGCACGGGGCGGCCGTTGATGAAGATGAACTGGCTCTTGTTGGTGCCTCGGGCGATTGCAGGGAGGCCGGCGAGTCCCCAGAGGGTGACTCCCCGCGAGTCGTCGAACTCATCGGCGTGTACTTCGAGGAGTTGGGGCGAGAGCTCGGAGCCCAGGACGCCGAGCACGCGTTCGCGGGGCGACTGATCGGCGGGCACATCGAGCGAGGTTCGGCCGTCGCAGACGACCTTGAATCCGACGCCCGGATGGGCGAGCGCGATGGCCCGCATGACGTCGGTGCAGCGTTCCTGCTCGGTGGGCACGGTCTTGAGGAACTTGCGGCGTGCGGGCGTGTTGAAGAAAAGGTTGCGAACGCTCACGCAGGTGCCCTTGGGGCCGGCTGCGGGCCGGATCGGCTGGGCGACATCGGCGTCGCACTCGAGCAACGAAGCGGCGGGTTCCGCGGCGGTGCGGGATCGAATGGAGAGGCGGGAGACTGAGGAGATGGACGCGAGGGCCTCGCCACGGAAGCCGAGGGTCGCGATCTGGTTGAGGTCGTCGGCGGATGTAATCTTGCTGGTGGCGTGGGGCGCGATGGCCATCAGGAGATCGGGTGGCTCGATACCGCCGCCGTCGTCCGTGACGCGGACGAGCTCGATCCCGCCCTGCTCGAGTTCGAGGGTGATGCGCGTGGATCCTGCGTCGATGGCGTTCTCGACGAGTTCCTTGACCACGGAGGAGGGGCGTTCGACGACCTCACCCGCGGCGATCTGCGACGCCACCAGCGGCGAGAGCGCCTGGATCCTCGGTCGGGTCGGTGGTGGTGGTTCGGCTCCCATGTGCAATATCCGGGGGACTGTAGGGTTGAGCCGGGGCTCCGGCCTCCCTTCAATCCTGCATGGAAACCATCTTCTCCAAGATCATCCGCGGCGAGATCCCCTGCCACAAGGTGTACGAGGACCAGCACGTGCTGGCGTTCTTGGACATCTTCCCGTTGAGCGTGGGACACACGCTGGTGATCCCGAAGGAAGCGAGGGCGACGTTGGCGGAGCTCTCGGACGATGCGGCGGCGGCGGTGGGGCGTGCCCTGCCCCGGATCTGCCGCGCTGTGCAGAAGGCAACGGGGTGCGAGGCGTTCAACGTGCTTCAGAACAACGGGGAAGCGGCGCACCAGGCGGTGATGCACGTGCACTTCCACATCATCCCGAAGCAGGCGGACGGCAGCGGTCTTGGGATTGGCTGGAAGCCCGGGAAGCTGGACGGCGCGGCGGGCGCGAAGCTCGCGGCGGCCATCGCGGGCGTGATCTGATTACTCGCCGAGCGGGACCATGAGGGTGACCTCGATGCGGTCGGGCTGACCCTTCACCGGGCCTAGGAGCACGAAGCGGGCGAGCCCCGCGGCGGGGCCTTCGGCCTCCGGTCGAACAGGGCGTGGCATGTAGGGTGACGAGAGCACGCGGGCGTCGTTGCGGGCGGCGGCCTTGTCGCCATCGGTCCAGGGTACGAAGGAGAGATGGCGATCGGTCGCGACGAAGTACCCGCGGATGTTGCCTCGCTTCACGGGAGTCGCGGCGAGTGACTGAGGAAGAAGGGGAACGAGGCGGTTCTGATCGACATCGAAGACGCAGGCGGCTTGAAGGCGCGTCGAGAGGATGGAGAGCGGGAGTAGATCGGTGTCCGTGCCCGCGAGCGGCGCGGTCTGCGGGGTGACGGTGAGTTGAAGCTGATACGCGGCGGCGGGCGAGGCTGCGCTGGTGAGATTCTGGCGGGAAAGGGTGGTGCCGAAGCCTGTGGCGGACTCGCCGGAGGTTCGGACGCGGATGGCTTCGACGTCGGTGCCGGACTTGCCGGAGCGAAGTGCGTAGAGAATGTCGGGCGATGGGTGGGGGAGAACGGCGAGGTAATCGCCGTCCGGGGCGTCGCGGACGATCTCGTTGCCATCGCGCGTGCGGAGCACGAGCGACCAGCGGTCGCCGCCGACCGGGCGACGGACATACGCGAGTTCGCCGCGCGAGGTGAGGACGCCGTGGGCGTTGACCCAGTTGCCCTCGGCAAGCCACGCGGTGTCGCCGGTGACCCAGTTGGTGATGCCGATCCAGCGCTGACCGTCGGTGCGGGGCCATTCGACGAGGAAGCCCGCATCGCTGGCGGTTCGGCCGAGCACGCAGCCGTCGGGGGGCTGGGTGGTCCACTCGACGAGCTTCAGGCCGCTGCGTTCGATGGCGTACGCGGCGAGGCGGGCACCCGAGAGCGTGGGAGCTTCGGGTTCAGCGAGGAGCAACTCCCAGGCGGGGGCTGCGCCGAGCGCGGAGACCAAGCGTGTGCCGTCGGGAGAGACGAGGGGCAACTGCATGCCGTCGTACTCGACGGTGCCGATGGGCGCGACGGTTACTTGAACGCGGGAGACGGTCGTCTTGGCTTGTGCGGGAGATGCGATAGGGCCGGAGGGGAGCGTGGCGGCGGGCTTTCCGGGAGTGGCAACCTGAGTCTTGGGCTCGACCTTGGTGCCGCGGTTTGTCAGCGCTTGCTCGGTGACGCACCCGGTGAGGAGTGGGAGCGCAGCGAGGGCGAAGATGAGGCCGCGGGAGAGGGCGGGCATGGATCAGGTTCCGGGGTTCTGGGTTTCCGGGGCGTTGGGAGTCGCGGGAGCGGGGCTGTTGGGCGTGGTGGAGGGGGTTGTGGAGGTGGGATTGGAGGGGGTGGCGCCGTGCTTGTTGTTGGGGTCGAGCTGGCCGCGGAGTTCGGTGAGGCGGTCTTTGAAGGAGGTGTTGACCTCGTCGGACTGGTCGGTGTTGTCGACGACGATGGGGGTGATGAAGACGAGGAGCTCGGTGTTCTTCTTGGTGCGTTCCTTGCTCTTGAAGAGCCAGCCGAGGAGGGGGATGTCGCCGAGGACGGGGACCTTGCGGATGACGTCGGAGTCTTCGGTACGGAGGATGCCGGAGATGACGACGGTCTGCTGGTTCTTGACGATGAGCTGGGTGGTGGTTTCGCGGCGGTCGACGATGAAGCCACCGAAGAGGGTCTCGCCGGGGACGATGGAGGAGAGTTCGAGGTTGACCTTGAGGTCGACGTCGCGCTTGACGGTAATTCTGGGGCGGATTCGGAGCTGGATACCGACGGCCTTGTAGTCGAAGGACTGGACGAGGTTGCCCTGCGTGTTGGTCTGCGAGTCGGTGACGAAGGGGATGTCCTGGCCGTCGAAGAACTCGGCTTCCTGGTTGTCGCTGGTGAAGATGCGGGGTTCGGAGAGGATGGAGACGTCGGTCTTCTGGGCGAGGGCCTGGAGGAGGACGTTGAGGTCGACGTTGGAGCTGATGACGGAGGTATCGAAGAGGCTGGTGGCCCAGTTGTTGCGGGTGCCTTCGGCGTTGGTGCCGATGGAGATCGAGTTGTCACCGTCGCTGGGCGTGAGGGTCTGGCTGGACCAGCGGATGCCGATGGACTTGGCGTCTTCGGCGGAGACTTCCGCGACGATGGCGGAGAGGAGGACCTGACGGCCGGGCTTGTCGAGCTGCGAGATGAGGTCGGCGACGGACTGCTTGTACTCGGGCGGTGCGACGACCATGAGGGCGTTCTGCCGCCACACAGGGACGATGCGGAGCTGACCGACGAGGTTGGAGGAGTTGCGGCGGTCGGTGGGGGGACTGGAGCGTTCCCACCAGAACCGCATGAGGTCGCCGGTGGTGCTCTCTGTGGTGGTGGCCCCGTCGGCGCTGGTGGTTGTAGAAGCGAAGGGGCTCGCGCTCGCGGTGTTCTCGCTGAGGCCCGAGGAGGAGCGGCGGAACTGGGCGAGGGTGCCGTCCTGTGCGAGCAGGGCGTTGAGCTGCTCGGCGAGGTCTTCGGCGGAGGCGTGCTTGAGTTCAACGATGAGCGGGAGGCCGGCGGTCTGCGGTTTGTCGAGGTCCTCAATGATCTTGTCGATCACAGCCATGTTGTCGGGGCTCTTCGCCACGACGACAAGGCGGCTGGTATCGGGGATGGCTTCAAACGAGAACTGGCCGGCGAGTCGGCCTGCCCCCTGGCTGCTGCCGGAGGTCGTGGTTGTGCCTCCGCCCCGGTTGCCGCCGCCTCCGCCACC
>JBEIUO010000650.1:0-2423 GCA_040374335.1 Phycisphaeraceae bacterium | reverse complement strand
CTCTTTCGTCCGACGATTCGTACGAGATCTTGTCGACATCGTCCGTGGTCACCGCCGAGGAGCGAGCGGAGATCGAGCGCGAGGTTCTCGCGCATCTCAAGCTCCCCGCTGGCACGTCGCTCGGCTCCGCTGAGTTTGCGCGGGTGACGGAGCTCAACCTCCGCGGCGGGGCGATCACGGACGCGGGTGTGGCGTGGTTGGCCGATCCCGCGACCGGCTTCCAAGGGCTGTCGTCGCTGGTTTTGAGGGAGACGCAGGTAACGGATGTGGGGCTGAACATCATTTCGGATACGCGGACGGGCCTAAAAGGGCTGAGGTCACTCGAGATTCTCGAGATGGAAGTGACGGGCGTGGGAGTAACGGACGCTGGGATCAAGGCGCTCGCATCCGCCGATACCGGGTTGGAGAATCTCGTCTCGTTGTGGTTGTGGTGCGGGGGCGTGACCGATGCGGGGGTGAAGGAGTTGTCGCGGGCGGGCACTGGCCTCAGAGGATTGACCAAGCTCGACCTCCGCGGTTCGCTCGTAACTGACGGGGGAGTGCAGGAGCTGGCGAGGGCCGACACGGGCCTCGACAGGCTGACCCAGTTGTGCCTCGGTGGCGAGCGCGTGACGGACGCGACGCTCCATGCGCTGGCACGTACCGACGCCGGCCTGAGTCGCCTCACCGACCTGGTGCTGGTGAACACGCAGGTGACGGATGAGGGGCTGCGGCACATCGCGCGGGAGGGGACGGGCCTGAGCGGGCTCACCCGGCTGGTCATTCCTGGCCCGAGGGTGACGGATGCGGGCTTGCGCAATCTGGCTCGGCCGGGGACTGGCGTGGCGAGGCTGACTTCGCTGAGTATCGGCTGGTACGGGGTGACGGACGAGGGAGTGAGGGCACTCGCGCGGGCTGACACGGGCCTGAGCGGGCTGACCGAGTTGGGCCTCATGAGCAAAGCGGTGACGGACGCGGGGGTGAAGGATTTGGCGCGCGCGGACACGGGCCTGAAGGGACTGGTTTCGCTGAGCCTTCAGCACGCGTCGGTGACGGACGCGGGGGTTGCTGCCGCGGAGGCTCGCTGGCCGGGGATCAGTGTTGTGAGGTAGGTCGGGAATGTGCCCGGGGTGGTGAGTGTGGGCGATGGGGTGCGCGGTGGTGGGGTACGCTTGCTGGTCGACCGATGCTCTTGCCTGCGTGTCTGGCGGCTTTCTCATGCTTACGACGGTTTCACGCCCGTACGCCGATGCCGAGTTCGATCAGTACACGGATCGCATGGCGACATCTGCTGCTTTGTTGATTGCGGTGGTTGTTGCTCTCGGAGGCTTGGTCGGCGGGATTGTGACGCTAGGCGCGTATGCCGTGCACTGGGTGTTTGCGTGGCTCACGTCCGGCTCCGTGACATGGGCCGTTTCGCTGATCGTCGGCGGGTCTGCCGCGGCACTGACGATGGTGGTGTGTTGGCTGGGGTGCCGCGAGGAGGATTGGACGGAGCGTCCGCCGGGGCTGGCGACGGATGTGACGGCGACGGCGTATGCGGCGTGGCGGATTGAGGGTGAAGGCCTGGACGTGGTCTTTGTGTTTCGAGTTGAGGCGGATCGGTACCTCGTCATCAGCGAGAACGCGTTGACGCTGCTGCTGTTGGAGGAGGGGACATCCGAGTGGCGCGCCGATTCGATTCCGTCGGGCATCCGCTTGGTGCTGCTTGGGTAGGGCGAGTTCTGTATCGCGATGGACGTTGCGGTGACGGGCGCGGCCATTCCGGTTACGAGTGTGGTTGCGACGCCGGAGGAGACCGATCCGGATTGGCTTGATGAGACGCCGATTCCCGACGGTCTTTTCATGACGAACGAGCTTCCGGCGCGGATTCGAAGGGCGATTCACGTGGCGTAGCCGGGCGCGTGCGGATGGGGGTGCGGAAGGAGCGGTGTTCAACGGCGGCGAAAGCGGCGGCAACGACGCGTCGGCGGAATCGTGTCGAACGCTCGGCCTTGCCGGTGAACGGGCTGGCCCCGGGAGGGATCCGGGGACGTGGGAGCATCGGCCCTGCCCGGGTCGGGCAGGGTTGTCGGCGGCCCTGAGATCCCGAGCGACGCACCGTCGGCCCGACGTGCCTCCCCTACACTCCCGCCATGCCATACTACATCACCACGCCGATCTATTACGTGAACGACCGCCCGCACATCGGGCACTGCTATACCACGCTGCTGGCCGATGTGCTCGCGCGGTTTCAGCGGCTGCTGGGGCGCGAGCCGGTTTTCTTCCTTACGGGAACCGATGAGCACGCGGACAAGGTCGTGACGTCGGCCGCGAAGAACGGGTGTGGGCCGCAGGAGTGGGCCGACCGGAACGCGGAGGAGTTCAAGAAGGCCTTCGCCCTCTTCAACATCTCGAACGACGATTTCATCCGGACGACGCAGCCCCGGCACAAGGACCGCGTG
>JBEIUO010000250.1:0-4901 GCA_040374335.1 Phycisphaeraceae bacterium | reverse complement strand
CCCGCCCGCCCCACTACCACCGACGGCGGCGAGCGATGACTGCGGGTGCGGGCACGCGCACTGACCACGGAGGCGAGAACGCATGGGACTTCGGTTTCGCAAATCGATCTCGACCGGCCCGTTCCGGATCAACCTGAGCAAGTCCGGCGTTGGTTGGTCTGTGGGTGGCAAGGGCGTGCGATACGGCCGCTCGGCGCGTGGTCGCTCGTACACCACCTTCGGTCTGCCGGGAACGGGGATCAGCTACACGACGGGGTCGTCTCGGTCGCGCGGCAAGTCGGGCTGCCTGATCCCGATTGTGTGCCTGGGGGCACTGGGTGCCGCGATGGCGGCGAAGGAGTTGCTGTGATGTTCACCTGGAAGCGCACGTTGCGGACGGCGTCGTCGGAGCGGTTTCTGGCGGTGCGTGAGGGCGCGGAAGCGGCGGCGGTCGACATCCACTACGTGGGCCACGCGGCGGCGGGGACGGTGGTGCTGCTCGATCAGGTGGAGTGGACGGATGATCTGATCGCGAAGTTGCTGACGTCGCTCGATGACGACATGCTGCCCGGGATGGACATCGATGAGGGGTCGGTGACGTTTACGGTGGTCCGTGGGCACGTGGTGGGCAACTACGAGCCGGAGCCGAAGTCGGCCGACCGATAACCATCCCCGTGAAGGTGGTACCGGGGTAGGCGAGCGGTCCACCGGGTTGAGGCTGAATCCAGACGCAAGTCGGCCGGTTCCCCCGCCGACTTCTCCCCTGCGCTCCCGAGCGCGGAAGGAAGCCTCATGAAGACTCGATCCCTCGTCCTTGCTGTCGGTGCGTTTCTCGCGAGCCTCGGTGCTCCCACCGTGATTGCACAAATCGCTCCCGGTACAGGCTTTACGTACCAAGGCGTTCTGAAGGACCAGCAGCAGGCGCAGACGGGGATCATGGAGTTCCGGTTCCGGCTGTACGACTCGCCGCTGGGGGGGACGCAGGTGGGGCCGATGATCCAGCCGCCGCCGGTGGCGGTGATCGACGGGCTGTTCACGATCGAACTCGACTTCGGCTCGGGGATCTTCGCGGGCAATGCGCGCTGGCTGGAGATCGAGGTTCGCAGGTATGGCGGGCCGAGCGCGTACTCGACGCTCTACCCGCGGCAGAAGATCTACCCGACTCCGTATGCCATGTTCGGGCTCAACGGCGGTGCCGGCACCCAGGGCCCACCCGGTCCGCAGGGACCCACGGGCCCTCAGGGTCCAGCCGGACCGGCGGGTGCGCAGGGGGCGAACGGTGCGGCCGGCGCCCAGGGACCGGCGGGGCCAACTGGTCCACAGGGGCCGACGGGGGCGACAGGTGCCGCGGGGACGCAGGGACCGCAGGGGCCGGCGGGGGCATCGCCGTGGGGGCTTGGGAGCGGGAACACCTACTACACGGCGGGGAACGTCGGCGTGGGGATCGCTGCACCGACGTATCCGCTGCACGCGGTGAGCAGCGGTCCGCGGGTGGCGTTGTTTGCCGCGGGTTCGACGTCGGGGCCGGGGTTTGGCGCATTCGGCCAGGTGGCGTCGTCGGGGGCGGTTGGGCTGGTAGGGTGGAACACGGCGACGACTGGGGAGGCGACCGGGGTACAGGGGATCGCGGACAGCACCGCCGGCCGCGCGGTGGTTGGGTACTCAACGGCGTCGACGGGTGACGCATACGGGGTGTGGGGGTACACTGCGAGCAACGGGGGCACGGCGGTGAGCGGGTGGGCGGTCGCCCAGACCGGCGTGACGACCGGCGTGCTCGGGCGGACGGACAGTTCGACGGACGAGGCCACGGGCGTGTACGGCGCGGCGGCGGGAACTGGTGGGAACACGACGGGAGTTTGGGGTTTGACGCAGAGCGAGGACAGCGGTGCCGCGGGGGTGTACGGGCAGGCGTTGGGGACGGCGGGGGAGAACTTCGGTGTGTTCGGCGGGGCTGAGAGCGCGGCGGGGTACGGGGTGTACTGCCTGGGGGATTTCGCCGCGAGCGGGACGAAGGCGTTTCAGATCGATCACCCGTTGGATCCGGCGAACAAGGTGTTGATGCACTACGCGGCGGAGGGGCCGCAGCCGTTCAACATCTATCGCGGGAATGCGACGCTGGACGAGAGCGGGCGGGCGGTGGTCGAGCTGCCGGCGTACTTTGAGTCGATCAACGCGGACCTGACGTACCAGTTGACCGCGATTGGGGCCCCGGCACCGATGCTGCACGTGTCGGCGAAGGCGGAGGGGGGGAGGTTTGAGATCGGGGGCGGCGCGGCGAACGGGGAGGTGTCGTGGTGTATCACGGCGGTGAGGAACGACGCGTGGGTTCGAGCGAAGGGGGCACCGACGGAGCGAGCGAAGCCCGAGAAGCTGCGGGGCCGGTACCTGCACCCGGAGCTGCAGGGGGCCCCGGGCGGGGCATCGATGTACCGGCGGGGTCCCAAAGCCACCGGAACGGCTTCGCCGGCGCCGGCGGGGGATATGTTCGGTGGTGGAGGGCCGGGAGAGCATGACAAAGCCAAGGAGCCGGGCTAAGCTAACCACCCTGTTTCAGCCGGAGAGGTGTCCGAGCGGCTGAAGGAGCAGCATTGGAAATGCTGTATACGGGTAACCGTATCGGGGGTTCGAATCCCCCCCTCTCCGCTTTCTGAAGAACCCCGCGATGCGGGGTTTTTCGTTTTTGGGGGAGGGGGTTTAGGAATGACCCGAACGCCATTCGAGGTAGCGGGTGAGGCGGGTGGTGGCTTCGTCTGCGCGGGTGAAGACGGGGAGGCCTGATTCTCGGAGGGAGCGGGTCAGGGGGCGGTATTGGTCGCCGGAGTCGATTACGGCGATGACCGGTTTGGTGGTCGACTTGGCGAGGCGGGCGAGGGTGGCTGCGAAGGGTTCGCGCAGGGCGCCTTCTGTGGGGGTTGTGGCGAGTGCTGGGGTGAGGGGGACGGCGGAGATGAGGAGCGCGTCGTAAGTTTCGCTGGCCAGCATCGCGAACGCGGCGGATTCGTAGACCGCTTCGTTGGCCATCGGGGTGAGGTCGAGGGGGTTGCGCACGTTGACGAGGCCGGCGAGACCGTGGCGTGCGAGTGCCGCGGAGATTTCGGCGGACACGTCGTCGGGCATGGGCGGGAGTCCCCCACTGTCACGTCCGCCACGGGCGTTGTCGGCGATGTCGACGGTCTCGAAGCCGGCGTTGGAGATTGCGCCGATGCGGGTGCCCCGGATCCGGGTGTTGTGGAGCGATGCGGAGAGTTCGAGGAGTTGTTCGAACTCGGCGAAGGAATCGGCGACGAGGGCGCCTGCGCTGGACATTCCGGCTTCGCAGATGTCGTAGTCGCCGGCGACGGAGGCGGTGTGGCCCGCGGCGGCGTCGCGGCCGAGGGTGGTTCGACCGGCCTTGTAGAAGATGACTTCGACGCCCCGCGCGGACGCGGCGCGTGTTGCACGCATCAGGGCGAGGCCGTCGAGGTCGTTGAAGCCCTCGGCGTAGACACCGATCGTGCGCACGTCGCCGCGTTCTGCGATGACGGCGACGACATCGCTGACGGTGATGTCGGCTTGGTTGCCGATGGTGACAGCGAAGAGCGGATCGAGGGTTTCGATGTTGCTCATACGAGTGATGACGAACGCGCCGCTCTGGGAGACGAGGGCGACGGCGCGGCCCGGTTTGTCGCGTCGCTTCGCGAGTTTCTCCTTCGGAATGAAGAACGTGTCGTAGCGGCCGGGGCGGGACTGGACCCCGAGGCAGTTTGGGCCAAGGAGCACGGGGCCGCCCGCCGAGAGTGCGCGGCCTTTTGCGAGGATTTCGCGGAGGCGTGCGGGGACGTCGCGGCTGTCGTGGGTCTCGCCCGCACCACCGGGGATGACGACGAGAGAGCGGACGCGGCCGGAGTCGACGCTTTGTTGCACGACTTCCGGCAGTTGGCTTGCACCGGCGGCGACGACGAGTAGATCGGTTTCGCCGGGGAGGCTACCGATGGACGGGACGCACGCGACGCCGTCGATCTCGGCGGTGCCCTCCTTCACGATGCGGAGGCGGTCGACCGGGAAGCCGCACTCGACGATGTTGTTCAGGATGATGCGGCCGAAGTTCTTCTCGCGGGCGGATACGCCCAGCACCGCGATGGAGGTGGGCTCGAGCATGCGGCGCACCATGTCGAGCGGTCGGGGCACGGGGGTGACGGTGGCGGTGGCGAGGCGGCCGCGGCCGTCGAGGGGGATGAGGTGTTGGCGACGGAAGGCGAAGGGGTTGACTTCGAGTTCGGCGACGTCTGGGCCCTGATCGCCACGGTCGACGCAGAATCGGCACGCGAGCGCGATGAAGGCGCGGAAGCAGCGGAGCAGCTCTCCGTCTGAAACCGTGCGGCGGTGGCCTCGGACTTGGCCGGAGATCATCTCGTAGGCGACGGTGTGTTGAAAGCGGGCGAAGAAATCCTCGGCAGTCGTGTCTGTGGCGACGGCCTTTGCGATCGCGAGGCCGGGCCTGAGGGCGCGGGCGAGGTACTCGGTGTCCACGCCGCCGAGGCCGGCGGCGATGACGGGGCCGAACTCACGGGTTGCGCGGATGCCGACGAAGAGTTCTTCGCCGAGTCCCTGGTTGCCGCGTTCAACGAACTCGACAACGAGGACGCCCTCGACGCGCGATCCGCGCGAGCGGTGGAGGGAGATGAGGTTGTTGATCTCGCGTTCGACGACTTCGGGCCGTTTGGGGCAGAACACCACGCCCTTGGCATCGGACTTGTGCACAACGTCGGGGGAAACGATCTTCAGCACGACTTGCTCACCCGGGAACCTATCGAGTGCCTCGGGGGCGAGGAGGTTGTCGACGGGGAGGAAGATGTGGTGCGGCGGGGAGATGGCGCCGATCAACTGAATGATCTGGTAGACCTCGTGCTCATAGAGCTGGCGACGCTCTGAGGCGTAGACCT
>JBEIUO010000604.1:0-2642 GCA_040374335.1 Phycisphaeraceae bacterium | reverse complement strand
GGCGATCCGCGTGCACCAGCTCGTGCAGATGCTCGCGCAGAAGGCGAAAGTCGACGGGCTCACGGGCCTCTGGAACCGCGCGTTCTTCGACGGCCGCTGGGCGGAAGAGTTCGCCCGCGCATCGCGCTACGGCCAGCCCCTCTCCGTCATGCTGATCGACTGCGACCGGTTCAAGTCCATCAACGACGACTTCGGCCACCCCGCGGGGGACTCCCTCCTCCAGGGCCTCGCCCGCATCATCCAGCGCGAGTGCCGACAGACCGACCTCGCCTGCCGCTACGGCGGCGAAGAGTTCATCGTCATCATGCCCGGCACCGACGCCGACGAAGCCACTATCCTCGCTGAACGCATCCGGGTCGGCGTCGAATCCGCCACGTGGCCCCGCCACCCGCAACGCCGCGTCACGCTCTCCGCGGGTGTCGTCGGGTGCGCCGGCGCCCCGGCCGTAAGCGCGGACGCCTGGATCGAAGCCGTCGACCAGAACCTCTACCGCGCCAAAAAAGAAGGCCGCAACCGCGTCATCAGCTCGCGGATCGCCGCCACAATCCCGACAAATCAAGCCGCCGCCTGATCGCTCAGAACGGGAAGATCAAGCCCGCGTACAGCATGATCGAGTCGCGGCTCGGATTGTTCTGATCCCCGCCGATACGCGCGTTCGAGATGTGCGCCCACCGCACACCCACCTGCACGCGAGCGCCCGAATCCAGAATCTGCCGCGTAAACCCGCCGCCCGCCCGCGGCGTGAAGTTGAACGACGTCCCGTCGTCCGGCACGTCGTCCGTCGAGAACATCACGCCGATGCCCAGATCGGCGTACAGCGTCCACTTCCCCTTGTTCAGGAAGTGCCACCGGAAGACCATGTTCGGATTGATCCCAAACACGTCCTCCTGCAGGCCGTAGTACCACAGCCCCAACTCCCCGCTGACCTCCACGTCGTCCGCGATGAAGTACGACAGCGACCCGTAGCCGTTCAGGTCCGTCTCGTCGCTCCCGTTGTTCGCGATCCCCGCCCCGATCGACCACCACTTCGACTCCGCCTGCCCGAACCGCACCGCGGCAGCCGGAGCATCGAGTTCCACCTTCGCTGGGGCCGTCTCCGCAGCGGGCGCCGCGGCCTCGGGCTGCTTCGCCTCGATCGAAACCCGGGCGTTCGCGAAATCCTCGCCAGCGGCGAGAGAGGCGGAAGCGGTACAAGTCATCACGAGCATCGCGGCGTTCAGCATGGTGGTAGAGTATTGCTCCCCAAACCCTTTTGCCCACTCCCCATGCCCAACGATCCGCAGAACTCCCCCACTCCCGACCCCGCCCCCTCGGGGGACGCCGGTACCACCGCCCGCCTCCAGGCCATCGAAGAGGCCCTCGGGTACGCCTCACACGAGGCCGACCAACTCAAGGCGCACTTTCTTGCGCTCACCCGCGCTCTCGAATCCCTCGAAAGACGGGTAAATAACCTCGAATCGCGGCTCGCTTCGAGCTCCCAGAGCCAGGAACCCGACTCACTTCCCTAGCTTCGACCGCAGCATCGCCTGCGCCTCGGGCAGTGCGAGCACCCGGGCCGAAAGCTCCGCCCCACGCTTCGCCGTTGCCGGGTCGAGAGAGTGGTCGAGCTCGTTGAGCAGAGACTTCGTCGCCCGCAGCGCATTGGGCCCACCGGTTGCCAGACGTGCAGCGATCTCGCCCGCCGCGCCGTCGAGTTCTTCCCGCGTCGCGACGACATGATCGACGATCCGACGTTCAAAGGCCTCCTGGCCCGACATCAGCCCGCCCTGAAGCAGGACACGTCTGGCCGCCCCAGCCCCGATCTTCCGCACGAGCCAGGGAGCAACCACCGCGGGACACACGCCCAGATCCACCTCGGGGAACCCCATCTTGGAGTCCGCGTGGGTGATGCTCAGGTCACACACCGTGGAAAGCCCGCACCCGCCCCCGATCGCCGCGCCGTTCACCTTCGCAAGCGTCACCGCCGGCAACGCCCGGAGCTTCAGGCAGAAATCGGCCAGGCTCGAGAGCAGTTTGAGCGGCGCACCGGGATCGTCAAGCACAGCCTTCAGATCCATCCCCGCGCAGAACGCCTTTCCGTCGCCGGTCAGCACGACGACGCTCGTCTCCGCACGCGCGGCGAGCGCATCCGCCGCGCTGTTCAGCTCCGCCAGCATGTCGATCGAGAGCGCGTTACGCATCTCCGAACGACGCAGCGTGAGCGTGGAGATTCGACCCGCGTGCTCGACCGAAACCAACGTGCTCATGACTTGTTCCCTTCACGCTTCGCCCAGGCCTTGGGCAACATTTCACGCTCTTCCTCGCCGCCCACCAGCGAAAGCGAAACACCCAGCCCCCTCGTCGCGGCGGGCCATGGGGCCAGCTCGTTCAGCCACGCCTTCGTCCACCGGAGCGCCTCGCGGGGCTTGGCCGCGAGTTGTTTGGCCAACTCGATCGCACGGGCCTCACTCGCCGCCGGGGTCGGCACGCACTCGTGCACCAGCCCAGCCCGGAGCGCATCCCGCCCGCTGATGACAGACGGATCAAGCACGCGCGCCCGGCACGCCCCATCGCCGACACTCAGCCGCAGAAACGGCGTGGTCACCGCGGGCGAGATGCCTAGCTTGAGCACCGGGTACCCCAACTTCGCGCCCTCATCGGTC
>JBEIUO010000665.1:0-2368 GCA_040374335.1 Phycisphaeraceae bacterium | reverse complement strand
GTGTACGACGTGACCGGCGCCGGCGACATGTTCCTCGCCGGGCTAGCTGCCGCCCGTGCCAACGAGATTCCATGGCGCGATTCGGTGCGGTTCGCGAACGCCGCGGCAGGGCTTGAAGTCGAAATCTTCGGCGTGGAACCGATTCCGCTCGAGCGGGTGCATCACTCGCTGCTGGTGCAACTCCGCGGCGCGGAAGGCAAGCTCCGCACGCGCGACGAGCTCTCGCTCGAAGTGGCGGCGAACCGCAAGCTCGGGAAGAAGATCATCTTCACAAACGGCTGTTTCGACGTGCTGCACGCGGGGCATGTCAGCTTGCTGGCGAAGGCGGCCGCGGTGGAGGGCGATCGCGGGTTCCTGGTTGTGGGGATGAACGACGACGCATCGGTGAAGCGGCTGAAGGGCCCGACCCGTCCGATCAACACGCAGGAGGACCGGGCGCGAGTGCTCGGGGCCTTGGAGTGCGTGGGGTGCGTCGCGCTGTTTGGCGAGGACACGCCGACGGAATTGATCAAACTCGTGAAGCCTGACGTGCTGGTGAAAGGTGCGGATTACACGAAGGACAAAGTCGTCGGACACGAGATCGTCGAGGCGTACGGCGGGCGCGTGGAGCTGATCCCGCTTGTCGAAGGCCGCAGCACGACGGCGACGATCGCAAAGGCCCGCGGCGGGGCGTGAGGCTTCAGGCCTTCTTCACAACCGGCAGCGTCTTGTACGTGCCTTCGAGGATCTCCTTCGAGGGCGCCTTCATCCAGCCGTCGAGGATCGACGCGTACACCTGGCGGAAGTCGATCTTGTACTTGAGGTCACCGTCGTCCAGGTCGGTCAACGACGGATGTTCCCCGTAAACCCCCGCGTTCACCATCGGGCCGAACAGGTACATCGGTGCCGCGGTGCCGTGGTCGGTCCCACCGCTCGCGTTCTGTGCGACGCGCCGGCCGAACTCGCTGAAGCCGAGCGTGAGCACGCGGGCGTCGTTCTCCTGCTTCTTCAGGTCCTCGTAGAACGCCTTCACGGACGACGCGAACGTGTTCAGCAGCCGCCCGTGGTTGCCCTGCGCGCCGCCCTGACCCGCGTGGGTGTCGAAGCCGCCGAGCGTCACGTAGTACACCCGCGTCTTGAGACCCGCCCGGATCATCTTCGCCACCATCGCCATCTGCTGGCCCAGTTCGTTCCCCGGATACGTGGTCAGCGACTGCGCCGCAACCGCCTTCCGGATGAGATCGCTGCTCACCTGGGCGTCGAGCGCGGTGCGCAGCAGGAAGGACGCGTTGGAGTTCTTGTCCTGTCCACCGACCTCGCCGCGCCGGTTGATCGCGTCGTAGGGCGATGCGAGCGACTCGTGGATGTCCTTGCCCGACCACTTGAAGAGGTCCGGGCTCTCGAAGCTCACCGGTTTGACCTGTCGCCCCTGCATCGCCAGCGGGGCGTTGCGGCCCAGAGCCACCCCGGGAGGGCCCGCGGCTGTGTCAGGAGTCGTTTCCGCCGTCCCGCTCTCGCCCTTGCCGTAGCCGCAGCACTGCGAGTCGAAGTACCGCCCCAGCCAGCCGTCGCCGGTCGCGCTGGTGTCGGCCGTGTGCCAGATGTCCATCGACTTGAAGTGCGAGCGGTTGGGGTTCGGATAGCCCACGCCCTGCACGATGGAGAGCATGCCGTTGTCGTACATGTCCTTCATCGCGGTCATCTGCGGGTGCAGCCCGATGCCATCGGCCTTGCTCAGCTTCAGGACATCCTTCTCGGGGATGCCGATCGCCGGACGGGCGCGGTAGTACTGCGGCATCCCGTACGGGATCACCGTGTTCAATCCGTCGTTGCCGCCGCCGAGTTGCACGATGACCAGAATGTGGTCGTCGGGGACGCCCGGAAGGCTCGAGAGCCCGCCCATCGCCTGCGCCATCGCGAGCGCAGTGGAATCAATGAACGCGGGCAGCGTCGCCGCCGCGGAGGCCAGCATCATGCCGCGACCGAGGAACTGACGACGGGTGAACGTGGTGGGGTCGTATGACATCGGGGAGGGCTCCGAGGTTCGTGATCAGCAGAGCTGGTATTCGGGCATCGAGGTGATGAGCAGCAGGAGTCCGGTGAGGGTGTCGCGATCGACGCGGTTGCCGGTCGAGGCTATGAAGGAGATGAGCGCATCCTTCGCGTGACTCGGAGCGTGCCCAAGCGTCAGCCGCAGGAACAGGTCGACAACCGCTTCGGGGTCGGAAGACCGGCCCGAACTCGCCAGTTCCGCCAGCAGCGGCGTGGGGTCAAACCGCTGCGAATCGGCCGTGGCGTCGTACCCCTGTGGCTTCTTACCCGTGAGCAGGAAGGCCATGATGTTCTGGCGAACGAAGAGCGTCGACGTGTTGATCCAGCTGCGTCCACC
>JBEIUO010000416.1:0-3538 GCA_040374335.1 Phycisphaeraceae bacterium | reverse complement strand
CGTTGACCGTGGAAGGACGAACGAAACGACTGACACCCGCGACCGCGGTTGCCCTCTTCCGCGATCTCTCTGCCCAGTTCAATGCCGAGCGACCCGACGAGGGAGACTTGAACGACGATGGGGCGGAGGTCGTCGAAGTAGCCGAATCGGTGGAAGCTTCGGGGGACATGCCGCACCGTGCGGCTCTTCTCCAGCGGTTGAAGACGCTCGAGCCCGCGGCCTTCGAGCGACTTTGTTCTCGCTTTCTGCGATTGGTTGGCTTCGAAAACGTCGAGACGACCGGCGGTCCTCATGACGGTGGCATCGATGGCGTCGGGACGCTCCGAATCAATCCGCTTCTCTCGATGATCGTCTGCTTCCAGTGCAAACGTTACGACAAGCCAGTGGGCTCGAAGGTCGTGCGGGACTTTCGAGGCAGTATGGATGGTCGAGCTGAAAAAGGAATCATCATTACCACTGCGGCATTCTCGCGGCCGGCCGTCGACGAAGCAAACCGGTCGGGTGCGCAGCCGATCGACCTTGTCGACGGTGAGCGGTTGTGCGAGCTTTTTGAGCAGTACGAGATTGGGCTCAAGAACAAGAGGCTGATTCCGGTGTACGACCTCGATACCGAGTTCTTTGAGTCCATCTAGGCTGATCAGCCCGGGTTCGTCCTCCACACCGCGTGCACGCCGCGATGAGGATTCACCATCTGCGTGATCCGCAGGTCCACGCACGAACTCGCCAGCGCCAGAGCCTCCGCGCGAGAGACGCCCAGTTGCTGGCTCATCTGGTCCAGAATCCCGTTCACCGCGATCTCCGCGGCGGCGTCGAGCGTCGGTGCGAAGCCGAAGGTCACCAGGCCCTCCGCGGTCCGCGCCAATGGACCCCGCAGTGCCGCGCCCTTGTGCAGCGTGAGACGCAGCGATGCCTCCAGCATCATGGTTTCGATGGCGGTCCCGCTGAGCTCACCGCCCTGCTGCGCCGCATGGCCATCGCCAACATAGAGCATCCCTCCCGAGGACTCGACCGGCAGCCACAAGGTCGCTCCCGCGGTGAGTTCCCGACAATCCATGTTGCCGCCGGTCGCGCGCGGGGTCCAGGGACACGCGCCAGTATCGGCCGGAGCCAGCCCCATCATGCCGAGGAACGGACGAACCGGGACTCGCGGGGCGCCCGACGCGACGCACTCGCGAGCGTCGATCGACCACCGTACCAGCGTGAGCGGCGCGTCGGCGATGCCGAGCGCCGCGTTGTAGGCCGGAGTCGCGAGCCCGTGGCCCGAGTAAGTCCATCCCCACGCCGCCGTCCGAAGGTGCTCGATCCGAACTTCCAACGCATCGCCCGGCTCGGCCCCTTCGACCTTGATCGGCCCGAGCAGGCAAGGGCCTCGGTCTGCGACCGGATCACGCGGCTCGATCTTGCGGCGAGGCTCGGTCGTGGAGGTCGGGGGCTCGATGCCCCACGCGACGTCGGGGATTTCACGAAGCGTTACGGAATCACCGGATGCGACGGACAGGACAGGCTCTGCGTGCGTGGAGAAGTTCGCGCGAAGGAAGGGCCGCGAAGCGGTGATGGTGTGGTGAGTAGGCATGAAGATTCAAAGGCCAATGAGGTCGCCGAGCAGCGGACCGAACTTCACGACGAGCCCCGCGAACACCACCGCAACGATCGAGATCAGCTTGATCAGGATGTTGAGCGAGGGGCCCGAGGTGTCCTTGAAGGGGTCGCCTACCGTATCGCCGACCACCGCGGCCTTGTGGTCGTCAGACCCCTTGCCGTATACGAGCGTGTCGCCTCGCGACTGGCGGCGGAGTTCTGTTGCCTTCGCGATGATGGACTCACGGACGTCCGGCGGAATCGCGTCGAGCGAGGCAGGGTTGTCGAGGGCTTGGTTCGCCGTGACCTTGCCGCAGGATTCGATGAACTTCTTCGCGTTGTCCCAGGCGCCGCCGGCGTTAGCCATGAAGACGGCGACCGCGAACCCGGAGGTGAGGCCGCCAGCGAGGAGGCCGATGGTTCCCGGCACCGAAAGCGTGAGGCCGACGAGCAGCGGAACAAGGATCGCAAGGATGGACGGCACGATCATCTCGCGCTGGGCGCCCGCCGTCGAGATCGAGACGCACGTGGCGTAGTCCGGGTAATCACGGCCCTGGTGAGAGATCGAGCGGGGCCAGTTGTTGGGGTCGGTAATCTGATCGGCAGGCATACCCGAGGCCGCGAGCGCGGCGCGGATCGCGGCGAACTGCCTCCGGCATTCGGCCATCATCGCCGAAGCGGCCCGTCCGACGGCATTCATGGTGAGAGCGCAGAACAGGAAGGTAAGCATCACCCCGACGAAGAGGCCAGCGAGCACCTTTGGGCTGGTCAGCGTGACGTCGTAGTACGCCAGAACGTCCTGCAGAGTCGCGCGGTCGGTGTACACCACGCGGAACGAGAGATCGTGATCGTGTTCGCCGTGCGGGATCTTCCCTTCGAGGGTGACGGAGTGCTTGGAGTCCGCGTTGCCGTGATCGTGGCCTTCGTGTCCGGGTTCCGGCTTGTCGCCAGAGTGGACGTCAAAGGGCTGGCCCGGCTTCACGGCGTCGTCAAAGTGCGAGTCCGCACCGAGTTGCGAATGGTCGACGAGCAACGCGCCCCGGGTGGACAAGTTTCCCTGCGCATCGGACGAAAAGAGCCCGAAACGCCCGTGCCCGATGTACACGGCGATCGACTCGCCCTTGTCCAGCAGCGAGGACGCCTCGGCGTGATCGGCGGCGGCGTCCCGACGCGTCTGGGTATCCAGCTGCGTGGCGACCACCTGGACATACGCCGCCAGAAGCGCGAGCGCGGTGAGCGCGGCGGATCCGATCGCGAATCCCTTCCCCGTCGCGGCGGTCGTGTTCCCCAGCGAGTCGAGCATGTCCGTCCGTTGACGAACGAACGGAGGCTGCCCGCTCATCTCCGCGTTGCCGCCAGCGTTGTCGGCGATCGGTCCGTATGCATCGGTTGCGAGCGTGATCCCGAGCGTCGAAAGCATGCCAACCGCCGCGATCGCCACCCCGTACAGGCCCAGCAGGTAGTTGTCGTGACCGCCGGCCGCGATGAACGCGACAAGGATGGCCACGACGACGGCGAGCAGCCCCGCCCAGGTCGACTTCATCCCCTCCGCGATGCCGGCGATGATCACCGTCGCCGGACCAGTGGTCGCCTGACGCACGATGTTCTGCGTCGGCTTGTGTTCGTAGCTCGTGCAGTACTCGGTCCACTGCGCGATGACAATGCCGGAGAAGAGCCCCGCGAGAATCGAGATCGAAAGCCCCAACCAGGAGACCCCGGACTCCGCGATCACCGAGTCCCCGCACAAGGCCCACGGAATTGCGAACGCGGCGATCGTGATGAGCCCCGCCGCCGCGAACACGCCCTTGCGCAGCGAGGAAAGCAGGTCGCTGAACGAGGCATCTTCCCTCGTCCGAACCAGGAAGATGGCGAGCAGCGAGGCGAGAATCCCGAACCCGGCGAGCGCTATGGGAGTCGCGGCGAGGGCCAGCCCCACCCGAAGCTGCGTCCCCTCGCCGAT
>JBEIUO010000214.1:0-5350 GCA_040374335.1 Phycisphaeraceae bacterium | reverse complement strand
CTCACGCTGGTCTCACCGCAAACCGAGTCGCGGGTGCGCAGCCGCCTGCAACCCGTTCCCCGGCAGATCGAGGGCGGACGCCCCGTCCTCTCGCTGGAGAATGGCGCGTTCGAACTCACAAGCGTCAGATCCGGTGAAGGGTGTTCATCGCTGCTGCTCACCCCCCGGGGCAGTTCCGAGTTGGCCGATGCTCTCCTCCCCGTCGCGTCGGGCGAGGCCGCGGCGGAGCCGCTGTCGTCTCGAGCCTTCTGGAGCGAAGTCGGTTCTCAACGACCGAGCCCGCTGATGCTGCTGATGCTCTCGTCGCGCAGCGATCAGGACTACTGCCTCGCGGGGATCAACGCTTCGGGCAAAGAACTGCGCGCAACGATCCGCGGGTCAGCGGCGATGGTGCTCGCGTCGCCCCTGGAGCAGGGCTTGGTCAAGCGTTCGCGGTGGCCCCGCGAGGCTGCCGAGTACCTGGCCGAGGGTTCGAGGTTGATGGTCGCCGGGTACACGCAGGCCCCTGTGGGGCCGGTTGTGGCAACGTCGATTGCTCCCGCGACGCTCCTCCATCGCGCGATCTCGATTCTCCGTTTGCCGACCGAGGTCGCCACGCTGATTGACGGTCCCGCGATCGTTGCGGTTGGCGAGTCCGACGCGCTCTTCACGGCGGCGATTCCGACGCGAAACATCGGCAAGTTCGCACCGCTCGTCGATTCCTACGCGCAGGGCTTCGCGCGCGAGGGCAGCGAGCGGCTGGACGCGAAAATCCCGATGGATTCGGTGCGCGTGCTGGCCCTCGGTGACGACTCGCATCTCTTGGGCGGCGACAAGCCAACAAAGGGCGCGATCGCATGGTGCTTCACGGAAGACCCCGCCGACGCGAACGGTGGGTGGTGGACGGTGTGTCTCCGCACCGGCGATCGTGCGGACGCCCTTGCGGTTGAGTGCGTGAGGAGGTTGAACGCGGAGTTGGCGTCGTTCGCGTTCAACAAGGCACCCGCTGACGCCCCCACGCGCGAAGTCTTCTGGCTTCGCGTGCGACCTGCCGCGCTGGCGCCGCTTGTGCCAGCCGAGAGCGGTGGGGGCTTGCGGTGGATCTCCGAGATCGAATCACGTATCTCGCTCGACGCCCGCGATGCCGCCGCCGGTTCGCTCACCATCACCTTCGACACGTCGCTCCTCAAGTCGGAGTGATCAGACGCGGCGGCGGCGATTCAAGCACAAGCCGCCCGTCAACCCCAGCATCGCCGTCGCCGGAGCCGGGACGATGTTGTACGTGACGGTGACGTTGTCGATACCCCAGGACTCATCGCCCATGCTCTGCAAGCCCTCGTCGGCCCACAAGAAGACCAGGTTCGAGCCGCCGGAGTACTCGACGGTGCGGGTGATGCCGCGGTAGATCGAGTCGTCCCAGCGGGAGTTGAAGCCGTACTCGCCGTACTGCGTAGGGGAGCCGGGGTAGTTGTCGGTGCAGCCGGGCTGGTTCGCGAAGGTGTTGCGGAGGACCTGCGTGTCGTTCATCTGCACCCGGAAGCGGTCGGGACCGAAGCCCACGTCGCCGTCCCAGGAGTCGATGCAGTAGAAGTCGAACGTGAGGGTGACCTCGTACCACTGAGCGCCGCCGTTGCCGCCCGGGCCGGGCATCGGACGGAACGCGGGCAACGCGGGCAAGGTCAACTGCGTGTAGTTGGTCGAGTACCGGCCGTTGAACTTGGAGAAGGTCGAGCGGGCCTCGGCGTTGACGCGGCTGTTGCTGCTCCACTCGGAGCCGATCGTTCCCGACTCGAACGTGTTGCGGTACAACAAGGTGTCGGCACAAGCGAGCGGGGCGATACCGGCGGCCAGCGCGAGCGCGGCCAGAGCAACATTGGTCTTCATCTCTTCTTCTCCTCGGCCGGAGCACGGGGAGCGAACGTCGAAGGCCCCTGGGGGCGACCGATTCGACCTGACTTCGCATCCGTGCGGCGGTCGACATCAATGTGCCCCGCCACAGCGGGAGCACCACAAATTCAGCCCCTTTCCCGCCTTCCGAGCGGGGTCTGGAGGGCCTGTGCGGCCGCGTTCGGGGAATCGCAGGGAGTTGCGCCTATAGTGGGAGGTCCTACGCCGCGGTGCCGCGGCATCCCCTGATTTGAAAGGGATTTGGGAGGGTCACCAAACGGGCCGCAACAGGCCGCGAGCAGGGTGATCGTGTTGAGCAGGGGCGACCCGCCCGGAAGAAGAACGAAATGACCACGCAGACGAAGACCCACAACTCCGGCGCCAACCTGGACTCGATCCCGCGGAACCACACCATCCGCAACGTCGCGATCATCGCGCACGTCGACCATGGAAAGACGACCATGGTCGATAACCTGCTCAAGCAGTCCGGAAACTTCCGGGCCGGCGAGCTGGAGAAGCTCGAGGGCGGTCAGCACGGGCTGATCATGGACAGCAACCCGCTCGAACGCGAGCGCGGCATCACCATCCTCGCGAAGAACTGCGCGGTCTCGTACACCGGGCTCGACGGCAAGGTTTACCGCATCAACATCCTCGATACCCCGGGCCACGCGGACTTCGGCGGCGAGGTTGAGCGCGTGCTCCGCATGGCCGACGGCTGCTGCCTGCTGGTCGACTCGTCCGAAGGCGTGATGCCCCAGACCAAGTTCGTGCTCGCCAAGGCACTCGAGCTGGGTCTGCCCCCGGTTGTGATCGTCAACAAAATTGACCGCCAGGACCAGCGCGTGCAGGAGGTCGTGAACGAAGTGTTCGACCTGCTCGTCGAGCTCGGTGCCGATGAAATCGCGATGGATTTCCCCGTCATCTACTGCTGCGGCCGCGACGGCTGGGGCAGCAATCAGTGGCCGATCCCCGAGCCCCGTCCCCTGGACCTCCGCGACGTGTTCGAGGCGATCGGGAAGCACGTGCCCGCGCCTCCCGCGGACACGACCAAGCCCCTGCAGTCGCTCATCACGAACATCGACTACAACGAGTACGTCGGCCGCATCGGTATCGGTCGCGTGTTCAACGGCCGCATCCGCGCTGGTCAGCAGGTCTGCGTGATGAAGACCGACGGCAAGCAGGTGCTCACCAGGGTCGGTCAGCTCCTCCAGTTCGTCGGGCTCAAGCGCCAGGAAGTCGAATCCGTCGAGGCCGGTGACCTCTGCGCGATCGTCGGGCTCGAGAGCGTCGATATCGGCGACACCATCGCCGACCCTGAGTCCCCCGTGGCGCTCCCCCCCGTCAAGGTCGACGAGCCGACCATGACGATGATGTTCAAGATCAACGACTCACCCTTCGCAGGCCAGGAAGGGGAATACGTCACCAGCCGCCAGATCCGCGAGCGCCTCCACCGCGAACTCGAGAAGAACGTCGCGATGCGGATCGATCCGGGTCGCACCGCCGACGAGTTCATGGTCTCCGGTCGCGGCGTCCTCAGCCTCGGCATCCTCATCGAGACCATGCGCCGCGAAGGCTTCGAGCTTGCCGTCGGCAAGCCCGAGGTCATCCTGAAGGACATCGATGGCGTGCAGTGCGAGCCCATCGAAGAGCTCGTCATCGATACCACCACGCCGACCGTCGGCTCCGTCATGGAACTCCTCGGCCAGCGCAAGGCCGAACTCAAGAAGATGGAAGGCCGTGGTCCCAACACCACCCACCTCCGCTTCGAGATCCCCTCCCGCGCCCTCATCGGTCTTCGCGGCAAGGTCCTCACCGCCACGCAGGGTGAGGCCATCATGCACCACTCCTTCCTGCGCTTCGATCCCGTCTCCGGCGAGATCCCGCACCGCCCCGTCGGTGTGCTCATCAGCCTCGAGACCGGCCCTGTCACCACCTACGCCCTCGAACAGCTCGCCGACCGCGGCATCATGTTCGTCACCCCCGGCGAGAAGGTCTACAGCGGCATGATCGTCGGCGAGCACAACCGCGACAACGATCTCACCATCAACTGCACCCGCCTCAAGCACCTCACCAACATGCGCATGGCCAACAAGGAGCAGACCGTTGTGCTCAAGGCCGCACGCAAGATGAGTCTTGAAGCCTCGCTCGAGTACATCGAGGACGACGAGCTCGTCGAGCTCACGCCCAAGAACATCCGTATCCGCAAGAAGATCCTCGACGAGTCCATGCGCCGCCGGGCCGATCGCGCTACCCGCGACCGCGACGCCGCCGAGTAACCTCAGACCCTGGTCCTCACCCCGAACGCCAGCCACTCCACCATCAGGAGCGCTGCCAGTGCGCCCAGGCAGTACGGCCACAGCTCCTCGCGCGCGGGGGCAGCTTTCGTCGTCTGCATGACCTGCCCGTCCACCACGATCTCCGTTGGTGCGCCCAGTTCGCTCTCCGCCCGGTCGCACAGATTCACCGCGGCGATCACCGGCGTCGCGCCCTTCACGACGTACACCCCGTTCCGCTCCGCGAGGCCCAGTGAGATCTCCCCGGCGCCTGTCGCCGTCGTCCGCATGGTCGCGGGCCCCTCCGCGACGATCTCGCCCGGCCCCGTCGCGGTCACTCGCAGCGCCGAGCCGGTGCCCGTCGACGCACCGTTCGAAGTTTCGTCACGCATCGTCAGGTAGTCGACCGATCCCGCGACGAACACCGGAAACTCCGGCATCAACGGCCAGTTCGAGAGCGAGAGTTCGAACAGCACCGCGATCCGCCTCGGCCCACCCGCGTCCGACGCAACCACCAGCGGCCCGTCCGTCCCCTTCACGATCTCACGCCAGCCCTGCGCCTCCGAGGCAACCCATCGGCTTCGTTGCTCCACAAGCAACGCATCCAACGAGAGTCCCGCAAGCGCCGGATGCTCGCGATCCCATACAACGGCGGGTGTTGTAAGCGACTCCTCCCGCGGCTCCGCATCCAGCGACGGACCCAGCTCGCCACCAAAGCTCAGCGACGCGATCCCGGGTGGAGCCGCGACATCGACGCGGTCCAGCACCACAAGGTCGTAGTCCTGCGGGCGAGGCGGTGAGGCGGTGAAGTCCCCGGGTGAAACCCGCTTGAGCACCGCGGGTTTCAGCTCCTCGAGCACGTCGCCCAGCAACCAATCCGCCGTCGTCACGCCCGACGCCACCGGCCCGCGCGGTTGTACCAGCAGCACCCGCGGCGACGCGGGCTCGCCGATCACCACCGACGCCGTGTTGTCCGCGCCGAGCGCATCGGGAGCGCCGAGCGACAGCGAGAGCACGCCCCCCTCGGTCGTACGCACCGTGATCGGCAGCGGCACCGACCGCGGACTCCCCGGCGGCGGCGCATCCACCGTCCGTGACAGAATCGGCTGGCCGTCCATCGCGAGCGTGAACGAGATCGTGCTCGCCGCTGCGGCGGTCAGCTGTACTTCGGAGAAAACGCGGATCAACGCGGGGTCGGTGGTGTCGCGCCG